>DAOSMQ010000247.1:0-4603 GCA_035372725.1 Promineifilum sp. (SeqCode) | reverse complement strand
GCGGCAGGCGATGGCCGAGGGCGCTGTCGGCCTGTCGGCGGCGCTCATCTATTCCCCGGACAGCTACGCCGACACGACTGAGCTGATCGCCCTGGCCCGCGCCGCGGCCGAATACGACGGCCTTTTCGCCGCCCACCTGCGCAGCGAGGGCGAGACGTTCCTGGAGGCGCTGGACGAGTTCCTGACCATTGTCGGCGCGGCGGGCATCCGCGGCGAGATCTACCACCTGAAGGCCAGCGGCCGGCGCAACTGGCCCAAGCTGGAGGCGGCCATCGCCCGCGTGGAGGCGGCGCGGGCGGCCGGGCTGGCGGTGACGGCCGACATGTACACCTACCACGCCTCCTCCACCGGGCTGGACGCGATGATGCCCGGCTGGGTGCAAGAAGGCGGCCACCGCGCCTGGGTCGAACGGCTGCGCGACCCGGACGTGCGCGCCCGGCTGCGCCGGGAGATCGCCCTGCCCAGCGCCGATTGGGAGAACAGCTATCACGAGGCGGGCGACGCCGGCAAAGTGCTGTGCGTTAGCTTCAAAAACGACGCCCTCAAGCCGCTGACGGGCAAATCGCTGGCCGAGATCGCCGCCCTGCGCGGGGCCGACCCCATCGACACGGCTATGGACCTGGTCATCGAGGACGACAGCCGCGTCGGCTGCGTCTACTTCACCATGTCAGAGGACAACGTGCGCCGGGAGATCGGCCTGCCCTGGGTCAGCTTCTGCTCCGACTCGGCTTCGCTGGCCCCGGAGGGCATTTTCCTGCGGTCGAACCCGCACCCGCGGGCCTACGGCAGCTTCGCCCGGCTGCTGGGCAAGTACGTGCGCGAGGAGAAGTTGATCCCGCTGGCGGAGGCGATGCGAAGGCTGTCGGCGCTGCCGGCCGACAACCTGAGGCTCGACCGCCGCGGCCGCCTGCGGCCCGGCCACTACGCCGACGTGGTCATCTTCGACCCGGCGACCATCCAGGATCACGCCACCTTCGACCAGCCCCACCAGTACGCCACCGGCGTGCGCGACGTGCTGGTGAATGGCGTGCTCGTGCTGCGCGACGGCGAACACACCGGGGCCACGCCGGGGCGCGTGGTCGATGGGCCGGGCCGCAGATGAGCCGCTAGAAAAAGGCGCTCAGGCCTTGATAGAGAAATAGCGCGCCGAAGATAAGCGAGATGGCGATGACAATTGGATCGTTGTAGCGCTTCATCCAGTCGGCCAGGGCGGCGAGCAGGCTCTGGGCGCGCCGGGGCATGACCAGCCGGATCAGAATCGGGATGAGCAGCAAGGACTGCGCCAGCAGGATAAACAGCAGGAATGTCTGTGTGCTCGCCGGGCGGCCCAGTTGCGCTTCGTCGATGGCGCTGATCGCGCCCAGGATGAAAACCCACAGCTTCGGAGCAATGAGGACGAAGCCCGCGCCCAGAAACAGAGCGCGCAACGGGGTCACGGTGTCGAGCATTGTCAGCCACTTGGGCGGCGGGGCGTCGGGGTCCGGCTCTTTGGCCCACTTTTTGTAAGCCGTAACCAGGAGCAGGATACCCAACACGGTCAGGGCCACCGCCTTGACGATGCCGGGGCTGTTGGCGTCGGCCGGGTCGCCGCTGCCGCCGGTCAACACGAAGCCGAACAGCGCCCCCTGGGCCAACCGCGCCACGGTCATGCCCAGGACAAAGGCAATGGCTTTGAGCGGGCCGCGCTTTTCGCTGGTCAGCAACAGGGTAACGACGATGATCTGGAGCGGCACAACGGCGCTGCCGATGATGAAGGGGAGTAAGGTAGCGATGATCGAGTCCATTGTTAACCCCCGCCTACGTATGCTGCGCGCACTATAGCAGATTAAAGAGAAAAACCGAGTTCCCCGGAGAAACTCGGTTTCTTTGTGCGTACAGGGCGTGGGGCCACGCCGAATTAGCGCGCGGCCGCGCCCGAAGCGCTGTAGATCTCAATTGCCCGGCTCAGAAAGGCCGGCAGGTCTGGATGCAGCCCGGCGAAAAAGGCGGCAAAGCGCGGGTCTTCCTCATAGGCCTGCCCCAGCCCGCGCAGGATATCGGGCGTTGGCTCGTAGAAGGCACGCAGGTGTTGATGCCAACGGCCGACGACGGCCTGCACGGCGGCGTCGGCCGGGTCGCGGTCGATCAGCGCAGCCAGGTCGCTATAAACCACGCTGCCTTCGGCCATGACGCGGGCCTTGTCCTCCTGACTATAGCTCTTCCAGCGCCGGCTCGACTCAGCCACGAGTTTGGGGTCATACATCTCGGCGGCCTCCTGCTCATAGCGAGCCTGGGTTTCTTCGTCGAAGCCCGCGAACAATTCATCTGTGCTCATCTCTGTCTGTCCTCGCAAATGGAGTATTGTCTTGTCAATCGTGGCGATCAACTGGTGGAACCGGTCGACGCGCTGCTGGATAGCCTCGCGGTGTTGCCGCAGCGCCGCCTCGACATCGAAGCCCGGCTCGGCCAGCAGCGCAGCGATCGTCTCCAGGCCCAGATCGAGTTCGCGATAGAACAAAATCTGCTGGAGGCGCAGCGCCGCGGCCTCATCGTAGCGACGATAGCCATTGTTGCCAACGGAGGAGGGCCGCAACAGGCCGATGGCGTCATAGTAGCGCAGCGTCCGTGGCGTGACGCCGGCGAGGTCGGCCAACTGTTTAACCGTGTAGCCCGGCTGCTCACTCATATCGGCACGATTCTAAACCATAACGGTACGTCAATGTCAAGCAGCAATTGGAGCAACTTGACCATTGATGTTTCCCAGAGATACTTCTACGCCATTGCCATTGACCACTGTTGCCAGTGGCCACTGCTGCCAGTGGCCACTGCATTGAATAGAGAGGTAACCATGACGAATACCATTCCCGTCGAACGGCTGACTTTCACCCTGTTTGGCCTGCTGACCGAGGCCTTCGAGAGCGTCTACGGCATCTTCCTGGACAAGGGCACGTCGCTGTTCGAGACGCTGGCCAACATCACCGCCGAGGAGGCGTCGCGGGCCACGAGCGGCCGCTGCGCCACGCTGGCGGCGCAGGTCAACCACGTGCGCTTCTACATCGACGTGCTGGAGGAGTACATGCTGGGCACGCGCACCGAGCAGGCCGACTGGGCATCGAGCTGGCAGGTGGGCGCGGTGACGGAGGAGGAGTGGGCGGAGCTGAAGACGCGCCTACGCGAGAGCTACACGCGCACCCGGGCGACGATGGAGGGCTTCGACTCGTGGGACAGCGACGACCGCGTCGGTGGGGCGTTTGCCATCGTCGTGCACACGGCCCACCATCTGGGGGAGATTCGGCAGATGTTGTGTGGGATTAGGCCCTGAACTGTGGAAGCCCTTGGTCAAGAAGCAGCTTCATAGGTGAAGGCGACAATACTGTCTTCTAGATTCGCTGCGGCATAGGCCAGCGCCTGGCGAATATCTTCGTCTTCTAATTCGGGATACTCGCGCTGCAACTCGGCTCGATTGGGATAGAGGGCCAGCAACTCCAGCACGCGCCGTACTGTCAGGCGCAGACCGCGGATACAAGGCTGGCCATTCAGCCGTTTGGGATCGGTCGTGATGCGATCTAGTTGTATACTCATATACCTTGCTACCCTAATCACATTTTACGCCATTTGGAAACACAATGCAGACTTTAGCCGATTCAATAGCATCCATACACCCTGGCGAAATACTGCTGCACGAGTTTCTCAGGCCGATGGGTCTCAGCCAAAACCGCCTGGCGCTGGACATCCGCGTGCCGGCGCGACGGATCAACGAGATCGTCCAGGGCAAGCGGCGCATTACCTCGGATACGGCGTTGCGTCTGGCCCGCTACTTCAACATGTCGCCGCAGTTCTGGCTCAGTTGCAGATGGACTATGATCTGGACGTGGCCGAAGATGAGTTAGCCGAACAGAGCAACCGTGAGGTGCGGGTCTACTCGGCTGTCTGACTCTCGCGCCGCCGCGCCGGCCATGCCAGCAGCGCCATCGCCGCCAATAGGATCGCCAGCGCGACTACCTGCGTCACGTGCAGCCCCCCGGCCATGAGCGCGGCGTTCTCGCGGTAAGCATCGACCAGCAGCCGCCCGCCAGCATAGGCGATCGTCGCCCAGAGGAACGGCCGGCCGGGAACGACGGGCACGCGCGCCGAAGTGGCCGCCCACCACGCCCCCAACGCCACCACCCCCACCAGCGCCTCGTAGAGCTGCACCGCGTGCCGCCGCACGCCGAACACGTCGATGCCCCAGGGCATGTTGGTCAATGAGCCGTAGCCCGCGCCGCCCAGAAAGTCGGCCAGGCTGACGGCGATGAGAAAGACCAGCAGCCCAGGGGCCAGCGCGTCCAGCGCTGGCCACAGCGGCAGGCGGCGCCAGCGGCCATAGAAGAACCCCGCCGCCGCGGCGATGAGCGCGCCGCCCACGCCGTTGTAGCCGGTGTTGAGCGGCCAGACGACGCCCAGCAGGTTATCGTCGTAGGACGACCAGTGCAGCAGGACGAACATCAGCCGCGCGCCGACGAAGCCGGCCAGCAGCGCCGTCAGGGCCAGAGCGTAAGCGTGCTCTGGGTCCAACGCCGGCTGCCCCGCGGCCACGCGCCGGCCGCTGACCCGCCGCGCCGCCCGATCCACCGCCCATAACGCC
>DAOSMQ010000246.1:0-4622 GCA_035372725.1 Promineifilum sp. (SeqCode) | reverse complement strand
GCCTGAGCTACACCGACTCGCAGGGCGACCCGGCGCTGCGGGCGGCCATCGCCGCGCTGTATGATCAGGTCAGCGCCGACGAGGTCGTCATCCTGGGCGCGCCGGAAGAGGGCATCTATCTGACCATGCGCACGCTGCTGGAGCCGGGCGATCACGTCGTCGTCCTGACGCCGGCCTATGACTCGTTGCGCCACCTGGCCGCGCACGTCAGCGGCAACGTCACGCCGTGGCCCATTCGCGCCGTGCCCGGCGGTTGGGCGCTCGACCCGGCCGAACTGGAACAGCTGCTGCGACCGGAGACGCGCCTGGTCGTCGTCAACTTCCCCCACAACCCCACCGGCCACCTGCCCACCCCGGCCGAGTTCGCCGCTCTGGTGGACATCGTCCGTGCCCGCGGGGCCTGGCTGCTGTGCGACGAGATGTACCGCGGGCTGGAAACGCTCCCGGCCGACCGGCTGCCCTCGGCGGCTGACCTGTACGAACGGGCTATCGTCCTGGCCGGCCTGTCCAAGACTCACGGCCTGCCGGGGCTGCGGGCGGGCTGGCTGCTGGTGCGCGATCCGGCCGTCCGCGCCGCCCTTATTAATTGGAAGCACTATACCACTATCTGCCCGCCCGCGCCGACGGAACGGCTGGCCACGGCGGCGCTACTGGCCCACGCGCCGCTGGTCGAACGCAGCCGGGCGCAGATCGCCGCCAACCTGGGGCTGGCCGAAGCGTTCTTTGCCCGCCACGCAACGCGGTTCGACTGGCGGCCGCCGCGCGCCGGCTCGGTGGCCCTGGTTGGTCTGGACACACCCTCGGCCACGGCCTACTGCCACGACCTGGCCCGCGACGCCGGGGTGCTGCTGTTGCCCGGCCCCTTCCTGGGCGCAGACGACCACAGTGTCCGCTTCGGCTTTGGCCGGGCCGGGTTTGGCGCAGCGCTGGAGCAGTATGAGGCCTATGTGGTGGGCGGGTTGGCGGGTGGGGATGACCGCCGACCGCCGACCGCCGACAACTTCTATTGATAACTGCTATATGGAAAAGGCAATGACGTTTGCGGATTTGGCCGCCCTGGTGGCCTGGCTGGCGGACGCGGGCGTGCCGCTGGCGATGTGGGGCCGGGGCGGGGCCAAGACGCCGGCCGACCTGTGGGCCGAACTGGCCGCCGGCGAGACGACGCTCACCGACGACCCGCCGCGGCGAGCCGTGGCCGTCGTCCAGGTGCTCATCCGGCGCGGCGGGCGGCAGCTGGTGGAACTGGAACAGGAGATGGCCGACGGCCGTCGCCGGGCGCGGGGCTGGCCGCCGTCGGAGAAGCTGAAGGGCGGGGAGGCTGTGCTGGGCGCGGCGCGGCGTTGCCTGCTGGAGGAACTGGGGTTGGCCATGCCCGAATCTGCACTATACGAAAGCGCGCCGCCCTACGACCGCGCCGTCGATTCGCCCTCCTACCCCGGCCTCAGCACCGTCTACCACGTCCACTCAGTCGCCGTGGCGGGCGACGACCTGCCCGGCCTACCTGACGCCGACTTCTGGCTCGACAACACCGCTTCGGCCGACCCTGTGCGGCGGCATCTGTGGGGCTGGCGCTAAAGAAGAAGGGGCCAGGTTCCAGGTTCCAGGGAAGAACGCTCTTCCCTAGCCCCTAGAACCTGACCCCTGGAACCTGGCCCCTTCTTACGGCGTCAGCCGGTTGAGCGTCCGCGGGAAGGGGCTGGTCATGCGGATGTGTTCCAGCCCGCAAATCCAGGCCACCGTGCGCTCCAGCCCCAGGCCGAAGCCGCTGTGGGGCACGCTGCCATAGCGGCGCAGGTCGATGTACCACTGGTAGTTGGCCTCCGGCAGTTCGTGGCGGCGGATGGCCGCCAGCAGCACGTCGGGGTCGCTCATGCGCTCGCTGCCGCCGATGATCTCGCCGTAGCCCTCCGGGGCCAGCAGGTCAACGCTCTTGCAGACCTCCGGCCGCCCCGGCCACGGCTCCATGTAGAACGCCTTGACCTGCGTGGGGTAGCCGTAGACGAACACCGGCCGGTCAAACTGCTTGGTCAGTTCCGTCTCGTGCGGCGAGCCGAAGTCGTCGCCCCACTCGATGGTCAACTGCTCCTTTAGGTCTGGGTCATCGGTCGCCTCGCGGATGGCCAGGACGCGCTGCACCGCCTCGTCGTAGCTAATGCGCGGGAAGGGGGCGACGACGTTCTGCAATGGCGTTACGTCCCGCTCCAGCAGCTCCAGTTCGTTGGCCCGCTCGGCCAGCGTCCGGCTCACGATGGCGCTGACGAAGTCCTCCTCCAGGCGCATCAGTTCCTCCAGGTCACAGAAAGCCATCTCCGGCTCGACCATCCAGAACTCGGCCAGGTGGCGGCGGGTCTTGCTCTTCTCGGCGCGGAAGGTGGGGCCGAAGCAGTAGACCTTGCCCAGGGCCATGATGTTGGCTTCGTTGTAGAGCTGGCCGGTCTGGGCCAGGTAAGCTTTATCGTCGAAGTAGGCCACCTCGAAGAGCGTGCTCGTGCCTTCGGCGGCGCTGGGGGTGATGATGGGCGTGTCGATGTTGACGAAGCCGCGGCCGTCGAGGAAGTCGATGATGGCCCGCTTGACCGTGGCCCGGACGCGCATGATGGCCCACTGCCGGCTGCTGCGCAGCCACAGGTGGCGGTTGTCCATCAGGAACTCAACGCCGTGGTCTTTGGGCGTGATGGGGTAATCCTGGGCGTCTTGCAGCACCTCGGCCGACTCGACGGCGATCTCATACCCCCGCGGCACGCCGGGGGCGCGGTCGTTGGCCTTGACCGTGCCAGTGACGATCAGCGACGACTCCTGGCCAAGGCGCTTGAGTTGCTCGAACAGCTCGTCGCCCAGTTCCGGGCGGTAGGCCACGGCCTGGGTCATGCCGCTGCCGTCGCGCAGGCGCATGAAGAGCAGCTTGCCCTTGGGCGTGCTGTCCTGTAGCCAACCGCGAACGGTGACGCGCTCGCCGACGTGGGCGGCGATGCGCTCGATAGAGAAGTACGATGTCATAGATGTCTCCCGCGAATAGTGCTCAGGCCGGGAGTATAGCAGAAAACGGCCGGCGGCATCAGCGCACCCAGCGCGGACATTGCAGCGCTGGCTGGCCGCGGACGATGGTCTGGTAGCTGCCGTTGGCGAAGCCCTGCACGATGTCGCCGCCAGAGGTGAACAGGAATGAACTGCTGTTCGGCGACCAGGCAATGCCCTGCCCGCCGTTCAGGCCCGTCTGGACGATAAAGTTGCTTTCCGCGCTGCCGGCCGGCCGGATAGAGATGGGCCGGTCGGTTGTGCCGGCCGGCGCGGGCGAGACCAGCACCTCGTAGGCCCCGTTGGGCGAGGCGCATAGCGACAGGCCATCGCCGATGACGGCGCAGCCGCTGCCCAGGGGTGCCAGATCGTAGCTGACGCCGCCAGCCGAGGCCGTGGCCGAGCAGGTGTCGGCGGTGGCCGGGCCGAGGCTGATCGGCGTGCCGCCGGGATCGACTGTGTAGAGCGTGCCCGCGGCGGTGAAGAGGATGGCCCCGACCTGGCCGGTGGGGGCGGTAGCAGTAGCGTCGGGCGACACAGTCGCGCCGGGGGCAGTGGTCGCGCCAGGCGGCACGGTCGCCCCGGGGGCCGTCGTCGGCTGCGCGCCGGCCACGCCCGTCCCGACGGTCAGGTCGTCGAGGTAGATTTTGCCCTTTCCGACGTAGTCATTCGAGAGGTCGTCGAGCACGAAGGCGCGGAAGCGGATGGGATAGTCAACCTGGCCGTTGTCGGGGCCGCTGATCTGGGTCCAGGGCCAGTCCTGATCCACGTCGATGCGCGCCTCCATCTGCTTCCAGCCCGTGTGGGTGACGCGGCCGAAGGGCACTTGCCAGGTCTGATTGTTGGCGTCGATGATCCAGGCATTGAGGTAATGGCCGGAACCATCGCCATAGACCCACAGCCGCAGCACGTTCGGCTCGCCGCTGATGGCGTGCTCCTGCTGGAAGACCACGAAGTCGTTGCCGGCCGTGCCGAAATCGTAGGCCAGCTCGGCCGAAGCCGCGCCGCCGTGGGTCTGGGCCGTCGAACGGGTGAACGTGCCGTTGTCCTGGTCGCCGCGCACCCAGTTGCCGAACGCCTCGAAGTCGAGCGCGCCGGGGCCGAGGGGGGTCGTGTTCTGCGGGCCGCTGCCACTGGTGGTCGGGCGGGCGGTGGGGGCGGGTGTGTCCGTGGGCGCGGCGGTGGGGGTCTCGGTCGGCGCGGCTGTCTCGGTTGGCGCGGGTGTCGCTTCCTCAGTGACGGCCGTCTCGGCCACCACGTTCGCCTCGCCCAGCACATCCGGGGCCAGGGCGACGTAGGCCGCGCGGTCAAGTCGGGACGGCGGCGCGGCGAAACCATCGCCGCCGATAACCGACTGCTGGCCATTGCGCAGCCGCAGGGCGGCTGTGTCCTCAGCCCCACTGACATCACAACTGCCCTCCAGGCAGGCCACCTCAAAGCTCAACCGGCCGGGCAACATATTGACGCCCATGACACCGGAGCCGAGGAGCGTCGCCCGGCCGTCGAGGGCGCTGGTCAGCTGAAGCCCGTCTGTATGGCTCCAGGCCAGCACGCGCCCCTCTTCCACGGTGACGAACGGCACGCCGGCGCGGTCGGCGGTCAGGCTG
>DAOSMQ010000245.1:0-4648 GCA_035372725.1 Promineifilum sp. (SeqCode) | reverse complement strand
CCCGGCCTGATCGTCGACGCCGTCGTCCACGAGCCGTATGGCGCCCATCCCAGCTACGTGCAAGGGTACTACGACCGCGACAACGACTTCTACCTGAAGTGGGACGAGTGGTCGCGCGACCAGGCCACCACTGAAGCCTGGCTAGAAGAGTGGGTCTACGCCCTGCCCGATCGCGCGGCCTATCTGGAAAAGCTCGGCCGCGAGACGCTGGCCCGCCTGGCCCCCGGCGCGCTGCCGCCCGACCCGATCAATTACGGCCGCTACGGCTAAGACGCGGCCCCATACAGAGGAACCTATGCCCCCGCTCGATGTCTTTGGCCAGGACTATCTGCGCCTGACGCTGGCAATCACTAAGCACATCGATGGCTACATCGACGCCTACTACGGCCCCGAGGCGCTGCGCCAGGAGGTCAACGCCGCCCCGCCCCGCCCGCCGGCCGGCCTGCTAGACGACCTGGCTCGCCTGGAGGACAGCATCCCCGGCGACGACCCGGCCCGCGCCGTCTACCTGTCGGCCACGTTGCGGGCCATCGAGTGCACCCTGCGGCTGCTAAACGGCGAGACATTCGACTACCTGCAAGAAGTCCACCGCCTCTACGACATCCATCCACAATTGACGCCTGAGAGCGCGTTCGAGAGCGCCCACCGCCAGCTAGACGCATGGCTGCCGCCGCTGCCCGGCGGCGACATGGCCGCGCGCCTGGACGCCTGGCGCCAGCGCTTCGAGATCCCCGCCGAGCGCGGGCTGGCGCTGCTGGAACTGGCTTGCGCCGAGACGCGCCGCCGCACGACCGCCTTCATTGACCTGCCCGGCGACGAGAGCGTCGAGGTGCGTCTGACCGGCAACCAGCCCTGGAGCGCCTACAACTGGTACCTGGGCCACGGCCGCTCGCTCATTGAGTTCAACACCGACCTGCCCCTCAACGCCACTGCCCTGCTGGCCACCTTTGCCCACGAAGGCTACCCCGGTCATCACACCGAGGCCATCCTCAAGGAGCAAATCCTCTACCGGCAGCGCGGCTATGCCGAGCAAGCGGCGGCGCTGTTGCATTCGCCGGCCGCCGTCATCGCCGAGGGCATCGCCACCACGGCGTTGGACATGATCTTCCCCAACGGCGAGGGGCACAACTGGACGACCGAGGTATTGCTACCCGCGGCCGGCATCGCCACCGAACCGGACACGGCCGAGCGCCTGCGCGGCATCGAGGCAGCCGGCGCGGCCCTGCGCGCGGTCAACGGCAACGCCGCCATCCTCTACCACACTGGCCAACTGGATGAGGCCCAGACGCGGGACTACATTCGCGCTTACGCTCTGGCTACACCCGAGCGCGCCGCGCAGATGTTCCGCTTTTGCAGCCATCCCCTGTACCGCGCCTACTCCTTTACGTACACGGAAGGCTACAACCTCATCGCCGCGTCGGCCGACCCCGTGGCCACCTTCCGCCGCCTGCTGGTCGAGCAGGTGCTGCCGTCGGAGCTGGCCGCTCCCTAAGCGCCCAAACTACTATGGACACAACGAACCTAACGGCCTCCGAACTGATGATCATCGCCGCCTCACGCGCCCTACGGGGCAATCGCACCGTCTTCGTCGGCGTCGGCCTGCCCAACATCGCCTGCAACCTGGCCCGCCGCAGCCACTCGCCCGACATGGAACTGGTCTACGAAAGCGGCGTCTTCGGCGCGCAGCCGGCCCGCCTGCCCCTGTCCATCGGCGACCCGACGCTGGTCAGCGGGGCAACGTCGGTCATGAGCATGGCCGACCTATTCATGCTCTACCTGCAACGTGGCCTGATCGATGTGGCCCTGCTGGGCGGGGCGCAGATCGACCGCTTCGGCAACCTCAACACGACGGTCATCGGTGACTACGCGACCCCCAAGACGCGCCTGCCCGGCTCCGGCGGCGCGTGTGAGATCGCCATCAACGCCCGGCGCATCTTCATGATCATGCGCCTGTCGAAGCGCGCCTTCGTCTCCAGGATCGACTTCGTGACCAGTCCCGGCCACCTCGACGGCGGCGACGCTCGCCGGCGGTTGGGCATGCCCGGTCTCGGCCCCGACCAGGTCATCACCGACAAGGCCCTGTTCACCTTCGACAACCCGGAGCGCGAGATGATGCTGACCGAACTCGCGCCCGGGCAGACCGTCGAGAGCATCCAGGCGGCTGTCGGCTGGCCGCTGCGGGTCGCCCCGGAACTGCGCCAGATGACGCCGCCGACGGCCGAGGAACTGGCCATCGTCCGCGAGGAACTTGATCCGCAAGGACTCTACCGGTAACCCCCCATGCGCATCGCCCGTAAACTCCTCATCGCCCTGCTTATTGTCCTCCTGGTCGCGCTCATCGGCGGTGGCATCGCCTGGGCCGTACTCAACGGCAGCAATGCCGCCCGGCCGGAAGCCGTCGCCGCCCTGGAACCCGACACCAGCGTGACGGTCAGCCGCCCGGCGGGCGAGGACTGGTACGTTTTCACCCCGACGGCTGCCACGCCAACCACCGGTCTGATTCTCTATCCCGGCGGCTTCGTCGATCCGGTCGCCTATGCCGACGTCGCCCGCGACATCGCCGCGGCGGGCTACCTGGTCGTCATCGACCCGATGCCGCTCAACCTGGCCGTGACGGGCATCGAGTCGGCCGATGCCATCATCGCCGCCTTCCCCGACATCACCGCCTGGGCCATCGGCGGCCACTCGCTGGGCGGGGCGATGGCGGCGGAGTACGTCAAGAACAACCCGGGGGCGATCGCCGGCCTAGCCCTCTGGGCCGCCTACCCGGCCGCGAATACCGATCTGTCTGGCCTTCCGCTGGAAGTCGTGTCGATCTATGGTGATGCCGACGGCGTGGCCTCGATCGACGATGTCCTCGGCGGCGCGGCCCGTCTGCCGGCCGGCGCGCAGTTCGTCCTCATCCCCGGCGCTAACCACACCCAGTTCGGCCGCTATGGCCAGGGCCTCCAGCGCGGCGACAACCCGGCCACCATCGACCGCGACGCGCAGCAGGCGGCCGTCGTCGCGGCGACACTCGACCTGCTGGCCGCTATTGACTCCCAATCCTGATGCCGGCTCTCCCGGCGGAGCGCACCCATGCTCTATAAGCACCCCCACGGCAACGTCTTCTATCGCAGCATGAACCACCCCCGGCCGAAGATCGCCTACAGCCAGGGCATCTATCTCTACGACGAGAGTGGCAAACGCTACATCGACGGCTCCGGCGGGCCGCTGGTGATCAACGTCGGTCATGGCCGCGCCGAGATCGTCGAGGCCATGACCCGACAGGCGCAACTGGCCGCCTACGTCCATGCGACGATGTTCACCAGCGAGCCGTTGGAAGCCTATGCCGCCGCCCTGGCCGAGGTCACGCCTCTGCCAGAGCCGCGCTTCTATTTCCTCAGCAGCGGCTCCGAGGTCGTCGAAGGGGCCATCAAGCTGGCAAGGCAGATCCAAATGGCGCGGGGTGAGGAACGCCGCCATGTGGTCCTCTCGCGCTGGAATAGCTATCACGGCATGACTCTGGGAGCGCTGGCCGTCAGCGGCCGGCCCGGTCTGCGCTCGCCCTACCTGGACCTGTTTCAGGACACGCCCCACATCCCCTCGCCCTACCTCTATCGCTTCCCCATGAGCGGTGAACAGCTGGCCGGCCGGCTAGAGGAGGCCATTGTCGCCCTGGGCGCGGAGAACGTCGCGGCGCTCATCGCCGAGCCAATGAGCGGCGCGTCGCTGGGCGCGGCCCAGCCACCGGATGATTACTGGCCGCGCGTGCGCGCTATCTGCGACCGTTATGGCGTGCTGCTGATCGCCGATGAGGTGCTGGTGGGCTTTGGGCGCACGGGCAAGATGTGGGCGCTGGAACACTGGCAGACCGTGCCCGATATCCTGGTGACATCGAAGGGCACGGCCGGCGGCTACTTCCCGCTTGGCTTCATCGCCGCCAAAGGGGCTGACGTGGAACAGGTGCGCGTCGCCCTGGGCGACTTTAACCACGGCGGCACGTTCAGCCACCACGCCGTGGGCGCGGCCGCCGGTCTGGCCACGCTGCGCATCATGCAACGCGAGAAGCTGGTGGCGAACTCGGCCGCGATGGGCGCGCTCATGGGCGAGTTGCTCCACGAGGCGCTGGACGATCATCCCCACGTGGGCGACATCCGCGGGCGCGGCCTCTTTTGGGGTTTGGAACTGGTTCAGGATCGCCTCACCAAAGAGCCGTTCCCCAGGAAAGAGGGCATCACCCACCGCCTGACAACGCGCGCCTTCGACCTGGGGCTGGTCATCTACCACTCACTCGGCTGCGCCGATGGCGTTAATGGCGACGTGGTGATGCTCGGCCCGCCACTCATCGTCGACGAGGCGCAGGTGCGCGAAATCGTGGCCATTCTGGCCGAGGCAATCCGTCTGGAATTGGGCGCGCCCACAGGGGCGCAACGTTAGAGGGTTGGCGCGCGGCCGGGCTGTCTATGGGCCGGGTCGCAAGAGCACTTTGCGCACGCCCGGCCGCGCCGCGTGCTCGAACGCGACCAGCGCCTCGCTGAGCGGGTACTCAGCCTCAATGAGCGGCCGCGCCTGTACCGCACCCTGCTCCAGCAGCCGCAACGCCGGCGCGAATGGCCCGCAGCGCGAGCCGACGACGGTGATTTCGCCGACGACCAGCTTGGTCAGG
>DAOSMQ010000244.1:0-4668 GCA_035372725.1 Promineifilum sp. (SeqCode) | reverse complement strand
GCGGATGGCGCGGCCCGACCTGACCGAGTTCAAGGCCGACGAGGGCCGCCTGCTAAGCCTGGCCCTGGCCACCGGTGACGGCGACATTGCCCGCCACGGCATCGCCAGTTCCGTCGGCTTCCCCAATGCGCCAATGAGCGTCTGGCTCTACGCCCTGCCGTTGGCCGTCTGGCCCCACGCCTACGCGGCGACGCTCTTCACCGGCCTGCTCAACACCCTGGCGGTGGCCGGCGTCTACTGGCTAGCGCGGCGCACGTGGGGCGTCCCCGCGGCGCTGGCGGCGGCGTTGCTGCTGGCCACCGGGCCGTGGGCCATCCTCTTTTCGCGCAAAATCTGGGCGCAGAACCTGTTGCCGCTTTTCGTCGTCGGCTGGGGCATCGGCGCGGTGCTGGCCTTTGTGGAGGGGCGGCGGCCGTTTGTGGCCCTGCATCTGCTCTGTCTGGCCGTCGCCGCGCAGATTCACCCCGCCGCCGTCGGGCTGGCCCCGGCGACGCTGCTGTTCCTTGTCGTCTTCCGGCGGCGCGTTGGCTGGGGCTGGGTGCTGGCCGGCGGGGCGCTGGGGGCGCTGACGGCCGCGCCCTATCTGGCTTACCTCTGGGGCGAGTGGCAGGCGGGCGGCCTGGCCATCTCGACCGGACAGCTCTCCGCGGCCGTGTCGCTCGATTCGCCGCGGCTGGCCCTGGCCATCGCTGCCGGACACGGCATCGAGCCGCTGGCCGGGGCGGACTTCGCCTTGCCGCTGGGCGCGGTCGTGGCTCGCTGGCTGGTCGTGGCCCTGGTGTTGGCGGGGATCGTTTTCGCCGCCGTGCGCGCCGCGCGGGAATGGTCGCGACCGGGGGCGCAGGCCGGCTTCCTCGTGTTGGCCTGGCTGCTGGCCCCGGCGCTGCTCTTTGTCTGGCACCGCACGCCAGTCTACATCCACTACTTCATCGCCGGGCTGCCGGCGGCCTGCCTGTTGGCCGGGGCGGCCGTGGGCGCGGCGCTCGACCGCCGGCCGGCGTGGGTCAAAACCGTGATGTGGGTGGCGCTGCTCCTCGTGGCCGGTCTACAACTGACCGGCTGGCTGGGGCTGATGCGCGCCGTGGCCGCGCAGCCGACGGCCGGCGGCTTCGGCGTGCCCCTGGGCAGCAAGCTGGCCGCGGCCGACGCGGCGCGCCGCTTGCTGGCCGCCTCCGGCGCGGACGAGGTGCTACTGGCCGGCGACGGGGCCGACCCGCAGACCGACGACTTCCCGGCCGAGTTCACCCCTTTGCTTCATGGCGTGGCCATGCGCGCCGTGAACCTCAACGCCGAGGCGGTCTTTCCGGCCGGCGCGGCCGTGGTCTTGCTGGGCGACCCGGCCGCCGACGGCCCAACTTCCACACGTGACCTCTATGCCGCCGTGCCGGGCGAAGTGGCCACCGTGGCCGTCGCCGGGCGAGAGACCTACCGCGTTCAGGCTCTGCCGCCCGCGTCCGCGCCGCCGCCGGCCGTGGGCCTGCCTGCACCGGCGCTGCTGGCCAACTTCGTCCACATCGTCGGCCACAACGGCCTGCGCCCGGTGGCGAGCGGCGCGGTCTGGGACGTGCACTGGCGTACGGCCGACAACCCCGACCCGGCCGACTACCACATCTTCAACCACCTGCTGGAAGCGACCGGCGCGCGCGTGGCTCAGGCCGACGGCGCGGCCTTTGCCGCCCGCCAGTGGCGCGCCGGCGACACGGTCATCAGTCGCTTTGTCTTGCCCCTGCCGCCAGACGCCCCGCTGCCGCTGAGCATGCGCGTGGGCATGTATCGCTTCCCGTCGCTGGAGAGCGTGCCCGTGCTCGACGCGGCGGCCAACCCCGCCGGCGAAGCGATCGCCATCGAACTGAGCAAGTAGAGGCTAGAGGACGATATCCGGCCGCGGCCAGAGGACAGGGCCGTGCCTGGCCGTGTAATCGCGCAGGACGCGCGCGGCCAGTTCGCCCAGCGGCTCGCCCGTCTCGGGGTGGGGCAGGTCGGGCAGCAGGTCGGCCACCGGTTGCAGGCAGTGGGGGAAGCGCATCAGGTCGGGTTCGGGCACGTGGCGCGCGCGGCCGTCGGCGGGGATGTAGTCGAAGACGGCATCGTCGTAGAGGGCGATGTCGAGGTCGATGGTGCGCGGCGCGTTGCGGTCGAGGGCGCGCTCGCGGCCCAACGCCCGCTCGATGTTGCCCAACAGGCCGTCCTTCAACTCCGCCGCCGTCTGCCCGGTCAGCAGCAGCACGGCGGCATTGAGAAAGCGCGGCCGGTCGTCGGGGACGGCGGCGGTCTCATAGACCGGCGAGACGGCGGCCACCTCGGCCGCCTGGCGCAGCAGTCGCACCGCCGCCGGCAGGTTGCGCTCCTTGTCGATGTTGGAACCCAGCAGAATGGCCACGCGATGCATAGGCGTAGCGAATGAAATGGGCCGCGACCGGCTACAGGCCGAAGTCGCCCCGGCGGCGGTCGATCTCCACGCCGACCGACCTGGCGAAGCGCAGCGCGCCCGGCTTTTCCACGCGCACGCGCACGCGCTGGACGGGGAACTCGGTCAGGATGATCCGGGCGATCTCCGTCGCCAGCCGCTCGACGAGCAAATGCTCCGAGGCTTCAACGTACTCCATCACGCGCTTGCTGATGGCCTTGTAGTTGGCCGCCTGGGTGATGTCGTCGGTCTCGGCCGCGGGCCGGATGTCGGTGTAGATGACCATGTTCAGCAGGATGTCCTGCTTCTTGACCCGCTCATCGGGGTTGATGCCGATGATGCCCCGCAGCAGTAAGTCTCTGACGATAACCTTGTCCATAAGTGATGTGCCTCTTATTGATCTTCAGGCCGCTTGCCGTGGGTTGTGCCTTGCAGATCGGTGATCTGGGCCAGTTCGGCCACGGTCGTGTCGTTGCGAATGCGCAGCCGGCCCCACTCAAACCGCTCGTTAAAGCCGTGCCAGGTGTCGTTGGCCGTTGTCACCGCGCCCCAGAAGTCCAGTTCGCGTAGCAGGGCGATGGTCTGCTCGTTGTAGTCGCCGCCGGGATAGCAGAAGTAGCGCGGCGTGTAGCCGATGTGGGCGGCGATGGTCTGTTGGGAGCCGAGAAGCTCCCAGATGAGGCCATCGCGGTCTTTCTCGGTCAGGTCGGGGTGGGTGCGCGAGTGGGATTCGATGCGGTGGCCGGCGCGGGCCATTTCCTCGATCATCGGCCAGGTCATGTAGCCCTCGCGCCCGCTGTCGATGAATTCAGTGATCACAAAGAACGTGCCCTTGAAGCCGTACTCCTGCAAGAGGGGAAAGGCGTTGGTGTAGTTGTCGAGATAGCCGTCGTCGAAGGTCAGCAGGATGGGCTTCTCCGGCAGTTCCGAGTAGCCGACGATGGCCATTGTCAGGTCGTAGTAGTCGATAGACGTGTAGCCGTTGTCGCGCAGCCAGGCGAGTTGGTCGCGGAAGTTATCTGGTGTCACCGACAGGTCGATGCGGTAGACGTCGGCGTCGGCCGGCGGGGCACTGATGTAGTGGTACATCAGGATGGGCACCATCAGCGTCCAGCTATAGGTCCCGGAGGGCGTTGGCAGTGCCTGGGTGAGCGGCCCGGCGGGGGCGGCTACGTCGATGGGAGCGGCCGCGACCGAGGTATCGGCCACGATGGTGATCTCCGGCGTGGGTGGCGAGACAGCCGCCGTCTGTGTGGCCTGAAGCGAATCGACCGCCGCGCCGAGCGTTGCCGGCGTCGGCGTGAAGGGTTGCAGCAACGTCGCCGCCGGCGTGGGCAACATCGGCGCGGCGGCCGTGGCCTGGGACGCCGCGCCCAGACCGGACTGGGGTGGCGCGGCGGCCGGTTCCACTTCGCGCGGTTGCGTACAACCGGCGAGGGCCACGACCACCACAACGGCGACCGCCAGAACGAGCGCGCCCAGGCGGCCGGCTATGTGGGCGAATTTCCCTTGGTATGGATCCATTGTCGCTCAGAATAGCCAAGCGCAGAGAAGGCGTCAAGAAGGGCTTATAGAGGTCTTTGGTGTGGCCGCGCCCGGCGGCGTTGTCCAGCGAATGGCCAACGCTATAATATCGCTATGCTGCCCAGTCGTCGCGCCGTTGCCACTGACCGGACTGTGTTGACCAGGGAGGCCCACAACCCGGCGCTTGTCCGCCAATGAGCGGCGCGGGCTACGAGTTAGTCAGAGGGCAGGGCTTTTGCTATACTGCCGCTGATTCTCAGAATGGATGGCTGGCTGCACGTAGCATGAACAAACGACCAATCGAGGCCGACGGTGACGAATCGGCGCTGATCGCGCGGGCCAAGAGCGATCAGGAGGCCTTCGGCCAACTCTACGAGCGCTACGCGCAGCGCATCTACCAATACTTCTACTACCGCACCAGCAGCGAGGCCGATGCCCAAGACCTGGCCGCCAAGACATTCATGCGGGCCTGGCAGCACATCGGCGCGTACGACGACCGTGGCGTGCCCTTTTCTGCCTGGCTCTACCGCATTGCCCACAATCTCGTCGCCAATTGGCACCGCGACAACAGCCGGCGCAAGGTCATCTCGCTCGACGACATCGGCCGCTGGCACGTCAGCGAAGATGGGCCGGAGGCGTCGGCGCTGTTGTCCGAAGACCGGGCGGCGCTGTTGCAGGCTGTGCGCCGCCTGCCGTCTCGGCAGGCGGCGCACAGCCTGCAACAGCGCCGCCCGGTC
>DAOSMQ010000243.1:0-4670 GCA_035372725.1 Promineifilum sp. (SeqCode) | reverse complement strand
GCCGCAGCGCCGCCTTGCCGCCGGCATACTGCGCGTCGATGCCCGCCACGCCGCCGTCGATGCTGCCCGGCCGGAAGCGCACGCCCGACCAGACCGCGTCGATGGCCACCGAGGCGATACCCCGCCAGCCAGCGGCCGTCAGCGCGGCCCAACCCTCGTCGCGCGTCAGGTCGCTGGCGACGCCGGACGACAGCTTGGGGTAGCAGAACCATAGCACGCAATCGGGCCGCGCCCGGGCGAGCACGCCGTCGATGATCGCGGCCAGTTCGCCGCTGTCGCGCACGAAAATCTGCGCGAAGTCGCAACGCTCATCGACTGTCTCGCTGACAACGACACCGGCCGGCAGGCCGAGCGCATCGACGTAGCCGGACGGGTCGTTGATGAAGGCGGCGCGCCCGCCGGCTGGCAGACGGAGCTTCTTGAGCAAGGGATTGGCGATCATCGGCGTCTCCGTGGCGGTGGGTAGGGGGTAGGGGTGTAAATGTGTAAGGGATTGGTAAGCCTTTCTAAAGCCCGATTTAATACAGTGAGATTATAGTAGAGGCCAACATGCGAACCAAGCGAGCCTGCGTATCCATCTATAGAAGAGGAAATCACTATGCTAATTAAGAAGCGAACTGCACTTGATATTCCATCCTCCGAAATCACGCCGCGGAGTGTGTACCTGTCGCGGCGAGCGTTCATCACCGGCGCAGCCGCCATCGCCGGGGCCGCGGCCCTAACCGCCTGCGCGCCAAAGACCGATCTGAGCGGCGTTGGCCGGGCCGCCCAGATGCGGGCCACGGCCGCCGCCGCCGAAGCTGCCGCCGCCGCGGGCATGCCTGTGCCCCCCACGGCTACGCCCGTCGTCGTGCCCGGCCAGACCGATGAGCTGGGCGACCCGCTGACCAGCCTGGAGGCGGTCACCGGCTACAACAATTACTACGAGTTCTCCACCAATAAGGAGGCCGTCGCCGGGCGGGCCGAGGGCTTCCGCACTTCCCCGTGGCAGGTGGCCGTCGGTGGGCTGGTGGCCAAGCCGGGCGTCTACGACATCGACGACCTGCGCGCGCGCTTCGCCGCCGAGGATCGCGTCTACCGGCTGCGCTGCGTCGAGGGCTGGTCAATGGTTATCCCCTGGCAGGGCTTCCCGCTGGCCGCGCTGCTGCGCGCGGTCGAGCCGGCCAGCGACGCCCAATACGTCCGCTTCGAGACGCTCTACGATCCCGATCAGATGCCCGGCCAGAACAGCCCCTTCTTCCCCTGGCCCTATGTCGAGGGGTTGCGGCTGGACGAGGCCATGAACGACCTGACGCTGATGGCCACCGGCCTGTATGGTGAGGCCCTGCGGCCGCAAAACGGCGCGCCCATTCGCCTGGTTGTGCCCTGGAAGTATGGCTTTAAGAGCATCAAGTCCATCGTCAAGATTGACCTGGTGAACGAGATGCCGGAGTCGCTGTGGATGGCCTCCGCGCCCAACGAGTACGGCTTCTACGCCAACGTCAATCCCGACGTCGATCACCCGCGCTGGTCGCAGGCGACGGAACGCCGCCTCGGCGAGGGCGGCCGCCGGCCGACGCTGCTGTTCAACGGCTACGGCGAGCAAGTGGCGTCGCTCTACACCGGCATGGACCTGGCGGCGAACTTCTAACCCGTGGATGACAATATGACCACACCCGTTGAAACAAGCGCTGTGCCCGCCCGCCGGCCGCGGCGGCTCTCACGCGAGACCCAGCGCCGCTGGCTGCGCATCGCCTACCACGCCATCGGCCTGTTCCCCCTGGCCTGGCTGCTGTTCGACTACTGGTTCGGCCTGCTCGGCCCAGACCCGATCCGCGCCATGACCCTGCGCACGGGCAAGGCGGCCATCATCCTGCTGACGCTCTCGCTGGCGGGCACGCCGGTGGCCACGGTCTTCGGCTGGAAGGACGCCCTGAACCTGCGCCGGCCGTTTGGCCTCTATGCCTTCCTCTACGTCTGCATCCATCTGGCCATCTTCGTCGGGCTTGACTACGGCTTCCTGTTCAAGCTCATCGTCGAGGAGATCTCTGAGCGCCGCTACGCCCTGGTCGGTTTCTCGGCCTTCCTGCTCCTCGTGCCGCTGGCCCTCACTTCGACCAAAGGCTGGCAGCGCCGCTTGGGCAAGCGCTGGAAGGTGCTCCACAAGCTGGCTTATCTCATCGGTGTGCTGGCCGTCGTCCACTATATCTGGCTGGTCAAGAACGCCTACGCCCAGCCGTTGCTCTTCGCTGGGTTGGTGGGCGTGCTGCTGCTGATTCGCGTCCCGGCCATCAAGACGGCCATCCTGCGCGCCCGCCGCCGGCGCGCCTGAGAACCACCCGTGGCGCGATTCTCCTGAATCGCCCTCTCCGGCGCACTAGAAGACCACCCGTGGCGCGATTCTCCTGAATCGCCCTCTTCGGTGCACCAGAAGACCACCCGTGGCGCGATTCTCCTGAATCGCCCTCTTCGGCGCACCAGAAGACCACCTGTGGCGCGATTCTCCTGAATCGCCCTCTTCGGCGCACCAGAAGACTACCTGTGGCGCGATTCCGCCGAATCGCCCTCTTCGGTGCACCAGAAGACCACCCGTGGCGCGATTCTCCTGAATCGCCCTCTTCGGCGCACCAGAAGACCACCCGTGGCGCGATTCTCCTGAATCGCCCTCTTGGGCACGCGATTCTGGAGAATCGCGCCACGGTCTGCAAGGTGGCCAATTCCTTGCCTTTCGCGCGTCTTTGCATGAGCATTTGCGGCAATGCAAACGACGATCGCGCTTCTACTGGCGGCCGTGCTTCTGGTGGGCGGGCTGGCCTGGCTGCTCCACTGGTTGCTCATTCGCACGGAGGGCGTCTTCCTGGGGCGGCGGGTTGTCGTCTGGCTCTATGACCTGGCCGCGGCGCGCTACGACGCCATCAAGCAGTACGATCCCGACACAGAGAGCGCTTTCGTCGCCTGGCCGCTCAGCCGGCGGCTGAAGGGGCGGCCCACGCCGGTCGTGCTCGACGTGGCCACGGGCACGGGGCGGCTGCCCTTGTTTCTGCTGGCCGAGCCGACCTTCAACGGCCGCGTCATCGGCCTCGATGCCTCGGCGGGAATGCTGGCGCAGGCGCGGGCCAAGCTGGCCGCCTACGATGATCGCGCGGCCCTCGTTCGCGGCTCGGCCAGCGACCTGCCCTTTCCCGCCAACGCCTTTGCCGCCGTGACCTGTCTGGAGGCGCTGGAGTTCCTGCCCGACGACGCCGCCGCGCTGCGCGAGATGGTGCGTGTGCTGGCGCCGGGCGGCGTGCTGCTGACCACGCGCCGGCAGGGGGCGGAGGCGGGCTACTTCCTCGGCCGCGCCCGCGGACGCGAAGAGCTGGAGGCGCTGCTGGGCGGGCTGGGGCTGATCGACGTGCGCAGCCAGCCCTGGCAGGTCGAGTATGAGCTGGTTTGGGCCGCCAAGGGGCCGGCGCGGGTGAGTCAAATCTGAGTAAGGGTCGCCCCGCGCGGCGAGCATGTTAGAATTCAGCCGGTTCGCAGCGAGACACAGCAATTATGCAGGCAATCTCACCTCGCCCCCCACGCGCCGCCCGCGCCCGCAACCTCGGCTACTTCCTCATCCCGCCCATCGTCGGGCTGACGCTATTGGCTGTGTTGTTGGCCCTGGGCCTGACCGCCTACCGCGCCCGCTACAGCGGCCGGGTCTATACCGGCGTCAGCGTGGCCGGCATCGACCTGAGCGAGAAGACCACGGCCGAAGCCGAGGCCGCCCTCAGTGGGGCACTGCCCTACGCCGGCGCGGCCACCGTTACGCTGGTCGATCCGGGCACGGGCACCGAGTGGAGCTTCACGCCGGCGCAGTTGGGCATTGCCGTCGATACCGCCGCCACCGCCTCGGCTGCCTTCGACGTCGGCCGTTCTGGCGGGCCATTCCGCCGCCTGCAAGACGCCTTCCAGAGCTGGTACTACGGCCGCGGCATTGCCCCTATCGTCGTTTTCAACGAGGCGCAACTCGACCGCGTCCTGGCCGGGCTGAGCGAAACTGTGGAGCGCAACGCCGTTAGCGCCAGCTGGCAGCCGAACGACAGCGGCGCGCCGGCCTACACCCCGGCGCAGATCGGCCGCAGCATCGACCGCGCCTACTTGCGCGAACAACTACTGCAACCTATTCGCGCGGGAGCCGACGCGCG
Organism: Promineifilum sp. (SeqCode); assembly: GCA_035372725.1. Lineage (GTDB taxonomy): Bacteria > Chloroflexota > Anaerolineae > Promineifilales > Promineifilaceae > Promineifilum. The sequence goes on along the minus strand of DAOSMQ010000243.1, from coordinate 519 downwards.
CGTTGAACTGCTCGTCCACGACATCTACCCGCCTGTCTACGACGATACCGCCACCACTGAGCAACTGGCTCAACTTTACTCCGAGCCAGTGAGCTTCTACTTCCCGCAGCCGCTGGACGACTTTGACCTGGGTGGCGTAACGTTGCCGGCCGAGGAGTTGGCGCGCTGGGTGCGCGTTGAACAGATCGAGGGGCCGGATGGCCACGGCCAGCACCGCGTCCAGATCGACGAGAACGCCGCCCGCAACTGGCTGGCCCAGTTCGGGGCGCAGTTCTACCGCGAGCCGGTCAACGCCCGCTATTACTTCAACGACGATACGCGCCAGCTGGTCCTCGTCGCCCCACACGTCAACGGCCGCGAGCTGGATGTGGAAGCGACGTTGCAGCGCCTGGTGGCCCAGTTGAACAGCGGCAACCACGCTGTGCCCATCATCCTGCGCGACATCACCCCACTGGCCCACTCCGGGGCGACGGCGGCCGAGTTGGGCATTACCGAACTCATCACCGAGACGACGACCTG
>DAOSMQ010000242.1:0-4684 GCA_035372725.1 Promineifilum sp. (SeqCode) | reverse complement strand
CACCGGCGACGGTGGGCTGGTCAAGCCGTCGGAGCTGTTCAGCTGGAGCGGCGGCACGTTCAGTGGGCCGCTGTGGAAGGCCAAAGACCACGGCCTGATGCAGGTCGTGGACGGCATCGACGTGGTCGGCGCGCTGCCGTAGGCCGGCCGGGGAGCAGGGGAGCAGGGCCTAGCGTCCGCTTCCCCTGCTCCCCGGTGGCCTCTACGCTTCCGGCGACTTCTCCTTCGGCGCGATCAGCCCCATCTCGGCCAGTTCGGCGAAGAAATCGGCATCGACGCCGTGAACTTTGAGGGCCACCAGGTTGTCGGCGTCCAGCTCTTGCAGCCCCAGCCCTCGCATCCGCTCGATGAAGGCCGGGTCAACGCCGTGGATGCGCAGCGCCGTCAGCGCTTCGGCCGAGAGGTCATCCAGGCCGGCGGCGCGCAGCCGCTCGATATACTCCGGCGTCACGTCGTGGATGCGCAGCCCGATCAGGTCGTCGGCGGTGAGGTCCTCAAAGCCGGCGGCGCGCATCATGGCGATGAAGTCGGCATCGATGCCGTGGATGTGCAGGGCGACGATGTCCTCGGCGTCCAGGTCGGTCAGGCCGGCGTCGCGCAGCCGGGCCACTGTCTTGGCGCTGACGCCGTGGATGGCGAACTGGACGATGTCGTCGGCGTCCAGGTCGAAGCCCATCTCGCGCATCGCCACAACGTAGTCCGCTCTGACGCCGTGGATGGCGAACTGGACGAGGTCATCAGTGTCCAGCTCAAGGCCCATCCCGCGCACCTCGCGAACGTACTCCGGCCGTACACCGTGGATGCCCAGTTGGACAACATCATCAAGGTCAATGTCGCCCAGGATGGCGCGCATCTCGTTCAGGTAGGCGGCGTCGATGCCGTGGGCGCGCAACTGGATCACCTGGTCGATGACGTCGGCGCGGCGGCCGCGGCTGGGCGGGCGCGGCGGGCGCGGCGGCCGGGGGGCGCGGGGGGCGGGCGGCCGCGGCGGCCGGGGGATGCCCAGCCCCTCCAGCAAAGGCCCGAACGGCGACCAGCCGGGCTGGCGTTCTTCGTGGGCGGCCGGGCCGCTCGCGGCGGGGCCACCGGCGGCGGCCTTCAGGTCGTCCGGCGCCGGGGCCGTGCCGCGCTCCAGCGCGGCCAGCAACAGCTGCGCTTCGCCGACGTTGATCTTGCCGCCGGCCAACATCTCCAGAATCTGCTTCTGTTCTTCGCTCATGATCTGTCTCCTTTCGGTATGGTGTCAGGTTGGGGCACACCTGTGCGCGCCCCTAATCGCCGGCCAACAGCTCGGCCGCTTCCTGCGCGCTGATTTCACCGCGCTGCAAGCGAGCCAGGATGGCCTGCGCCTTTGAGGGCCGGCCAGACGCGGGGGCGGCGGCCGCGCGCCCCGGCTCCTTGCCGGCGGAAGCCGAAACCTTGCCGGGGGGCGTGGGCACGCTCGTCGCCTCGCCCGTCTCGCCCTCAGCGGCGGCGTCACTGTCCGCTGCGCCGCCGTCCAGGCCCATCGCGGTGATGATCTCGTTGAGACGGCCGCGAATGGTCCAGTAGGACACGCCCAGTTCGCGCTCCATGTCCTTGACGTTGCCGCGGTTGCGCACGAAGAGCAGCATGAAAGCCAGGTCTTCGGGGGCCAGGTGGCAGAAGGGGCAGGGGCTATAGCGGCTGCGCACAACCGTATCACACGTTGTGCAGGTTAGTTCGCTGATGATCATCTCGCTGCCGCAGGTGGGGCAGGCTTCCAGAATTTTGCGCATACGCTGGTTCTCCTCAAGAATGTTGACAGAATAGCAAAATATTTTGCCGATGTCAACAAGTATTTTGTCGTCGGGCGCAGGAACACAAATATTGTTGTGCCCGGCCGGTGGGCGGGCTGCACTCTACCACCGCCAGGGGCCACTCTGACGGCGCGGCGCTCGACCGGGCCAGCACCGGACAGCTATCTGGACGCGGGGCGTGGGTGGTACGCGGGGCAAGGAGCTTGAAGGCGACGCGGCCAGGTGGGCAGCCGCGCGGGCGGGCGCGCCGCCAGGGCGAGGGCCATTCCTTGCGGGCGGAGGAAGCGTTTACTGGGCGGCGACGGCGAAGAGAAAGCGCGAGGTCAGCGTGTCGATGCCGCGCTCGGCGATGGCCCGCAGATTAGCCGCCTCGACGCGGGCGGCCGCCTCTGCGCCCAGCAGCCGGGCGGTGCGGCTGAGGCCGGTGCCCTGGACGATGCGCCACCAGTCGGCCGGCTCGCGCAGGGGCACAGCCAACATCTGCTCGCTGACCGTGGCGACCACGCCGGCCTCCTTGAAGACAGCCCCCAGCCGCTCCGGCGAGTCGATGCGCTGCCAGGGGCGCGGCGGAGTCAGGTGGGGCGCTTCGGCGCGGACAGCGTCGTAGAAAGCGTCGTGGAGTGGGGCCAGGTAGGGCCGGCCCGGCGTGGCGACGATGAGCTGGCCGCCGGGCCGCAGCAGCGCCCACAAGGTCGCCGTCAGCGCGGCCATATCGGTGATGGCGAACAGGGTCGATAGGCAGAAGACCACATCGAGCGACGCCACAGGCAGGTCGATGGCGGTCAGGTCTTCCAGCCGCCAATCAATGTTGAGCAGCGCGCGACGGCTGGCCTTTTCCGACGCCAGAGCCAGCATCTCCGGGACGAAATCCACGGCGACCACACGGCCGCCGGGGCGCACCCGCTCAGCCGCTTGTAGCGTGAGCGTCCCCGTGCCGCAGCCGGCATCGAGCACGGTCATCCCCGGCGCAAGGGCGGCCAATTCCAGAGCGTGGTTAGCGGCGAAGCCCCCATAGTTTTGTTGCGCGTAGTCATAATCGAGGGCAATGGCTCCGTAGGTCGACTGCGGGTCGTACTGCAACAGGTCATCGACGGACACAGATTTTCTCGCTTATCGTTCGGGGGCGGACGTGTAGGCAGCGATGCGGATGGAATTTAGAGAGCGATTCTAGCACGCTAACGGCCACCCCCAAAAGCTTAGGCTCAGAGAAAAGCGGTAACCGGGCGTCAACCCGTCAAAAAGCCGGCCACGACGGGACAAAAACCCCGTGCAGTTCATGCATACTGTTGTCTTTATGCTATGATGATATGCGCCGGCCGGCAATCACGCCGCCGGCGAATATCAACGTGGACTATGGAGAATACATCATGAAACAACGTCCGTTGGCTGTTACCATTCTAGGCGTCATTGCCCTTGTCGCCGGTATTCTGGTGCTACTGGAGGCGCTGCTATTCTTCGGCGTCGGCTTTGCCGGCCTGCTGCGCCTGAGCTTTTTCAGCGTGGCCTGGCTGGGCGGCATCCTGTCGCTCATCGTCGCCCTGATCTGGTTATCGACTGCGCGGCAGCTGTTTGTGCTCGACCCGCGCGGCTGGATGTTCGTCGTCGTCATCGCCATCATCACACTGGTGATCAACGTCATTGGCCTGCTGGGTGGCAACGAATTTGGCTCGCTGTGGTGGTCGTTCATCGCCCCGGTGTTGGCCCTGATTCTGGCCTTTTTGCCAGGGACGCGCGCGGCGTTTGGGCAGAAATAGTTAGCTGAGACCTGACAGGTGGGCGGCTGGGTGGCCCACCTGTCAGGTCTCCCAGTCCTTGACAAATGACCTCTGGGGAGTAAACTTTGACAGTGCGCCCGGCTCGACGCGGGTTGGGCGACGCGGTTGCCGTTGGCGTCCGCAGCATCGGAAGCGCGGTGAGAGTGCGTTTCACCCACTATGGAGTCATCCGTGAACGAAAAAGCAGAACCTGGCGGGAGTCATAGACAGACCCCGCCCCTGTCAACCGAATAACTAGCCCCTGGTTGGCAGTCGCCCTTTCCCCGCCCCACCCACGCCTCCAGGGAGCCAGGCTTCTTTGGAGGTGTCCCATGCTGTACTCAGACCTGGAAGATATTCTGGTGAAAGTCCGCGCGTCGCTGGAGCACGACGACGTGGCCGGAGCCGTAGCCGCGTTGGAGGCCATGCGCGCGCCTGACCAGGCCGACCTGTTCCATGAGCTGGAAGACGAGCACCAGACGGCGCTGTTGCCCCAACTGAACCCGGAAGACGCGGCCGACATCCTGGAAGAACTCGAAGACGAGGACGCCGCCGACCTCGTGGCCACGTTGCCGCGCGAGACGCTGGCCCGCATCATCGACGAGATGGAGCCAGACGAGGCTGCCGACCTGTTGGGCGAGCTGGAGCCAGCCGACCAGGAGTTCGTGTTGCGCCAGTTGGAAGACCAGGCCGAGGTGCGGCCGCTGCTGCTGCACGCCGAGGACAGCGCTGGCGGCCTGATGACCTCCGACTTCCTGGCCCTCGGCCGGCGCATGTCCGTGGACGAAGCGCTTGCCGCGCTGCGCACGTGGAAGCCCGACGCCGAGGACATCTATGACGTCTATGTCGTCGATCGCCAGGGCCGCCCGACCGGGACGATCAGCATGCGCCAGCTGCTGATGGAAGCCCCGCAAGCCATTCTAGCCGACGTCGTCGAGACCGACTTCGTGACCGTGCCCGTGGGCAGCGACCAGGAAGAGGCCGCCCGGCTCATGTCGCGTTATGACCTGGCCACACTGCCCGTCGTCGATACCCACGGCCGGCTCGTCGGCGTCATCACCATCGACGACGTGGTTGATGTCCTGGAAGAGGAAACAACCGAGGACTTCCAGCGCTTCGGTGGTACGCAGCCCCTCGACCGGCCCTATCTGG
>DAOSMQ010000241.1:0-4691 GCA_035372725.1 Promineifilum sp. (SeqCode) | reverse complement strand
TGTCGCCAATCAGCGACAGGGGGATGGGCGTCGGCGCTTCGACCCGCCCCAGGACGGGCACGACCGGGGCGCCGCTGCGGCTGGGCAAAAGATCGTAGAGCCGCGGCGCTTGCCACTCCCAGCGCATGTAGGCCAGGGTAATCAGGTCATTGACGTTGGCGTCGGTCACGCGGATGTCGCCCGCCTCCGGGTGCGGATCGCGCACGCGCAGGTCGAGTGACCAAAAGCTGATAGTTTCCGGTCGGGTTGGGTCCATGCGATTGCCTCCTTCAAATGAATCAAACGCGAACAGGCCGGCGGACGCGTGACCGGTAGCCACCGGCCCCACTGCGCCGCAGAACCATTATAATGCCCTCCGCGGCCGGACGTCACCCAGAGAAATCCCGAATTCGGCCCGACGATTCCCGCTTTTGGACTCCCCTTTCAGCTTGGTTATACTTGCGCTGCCTCACCGGGCATTGGGACGTTAATCGCTGTTGTTCGACAATCGATGGCCAAGAAGAAGCAACTGACGCCGGCGGCCGCCTTTCGGGCGGTGGTTCGCGCTGCCCTGGACCACTACCACGAGCCGGACTGGCTGGTCGCTAACTCGCCGTTGGCTGAAGCCTACTTCCTGGGTGATCGGCTGGCGGCCGACCCAACGGACGACGAGGCCCGCGGCCAGGCTCTGCGGGCGCTCTTGCGCGACGCCTGGGCGCGCCTGTGGCCGGGGGCGCTGCCGGCCGACCGCGCCGCGCTGTGGGCCGCGACCGACGAGGCCCGCCGCCGCGAGGGCAATAGCGGCGCGGCCTACGCTTTCCTGCTGCTGGAACTGCGCTTCTTCCGCGCCTACTTTCCGCCGACGCTCTATCCCATCCAGACGACCGACATCCCCGTCTTTCTAAGCGTCAGCACGACGCGCTTCTTCGTCCATCTAGACGAGGCTATCGACCGGCTGGCCGATCTCGTGCTGCATTTGGCCCAGCCGACGTTGCGCCCGGAGCGTCCGCGCCCGCCGGCGGCGCTGGTCGGCCGGGCGGCGGTGTTGGCCGCCAGCCGCGGCCATCTTCTGGCCGGCCGCAGCGTCACCCTGACCGGCGTCGCCGGCGTCGGCAAGACCGCCCTGGCCGCCGCCATCTATGCCGGCTGGCCCACGCCGGCGACCTTCTGGTATACCTTCCTGCCCGGCCTCAGCGACAACCTGGCCGGCCTGCTCTTCGCCCTGGGCCACTTCATCCGCCAATGGCATCCCTCCGCCCTCTGGCAGCAACTCATGGCCGACCAGGGCCAGGTGCGCAACCCCGCCCAACTGCTGGCCATCCTGCGCGCCGACCTGGAGCGCTTGCAACCCCACCAGCCATTGCTGTGCTTCGACGAAGTGGACATGCTGCGCACCTCCGACGGCGAAGTCCATTCGGCCAATCACATCCAACTACTGACCTTCCTGGAGGGGTTGAGCACGACCACGGCCGTCCTCTTGGTCGGCCAGAACGGCTACGTGGACACGGCCGCCCACTTCGCCCTGAACACACTCGACGACGAGCAGACGGCGGCGCTGCTGCGCGACGCCGGCATCGCCCCCCAGGTAGCGACCGTCGCCCGCGTGCAGGGCGTCACCGGCGGCCTGCCGCGGCTGATCGAACTGGTCATCACTCTCATCCACAGCGGCGACAATCTGTCCGAACTCGACCGGCTGCACATGCGCGCCGACGTGCGCCCCCTGTTCTCACGGCTGTGGCGGCGATTGGATGGGGGCGAGCAGGAACTACTGACCTCGCTGGCCGTCCTGCGCCGGCCCGTGCCGGTTGACGTCGTTGCCCGCGTCCCAGCCTTCCAGCCGCTGCGCCACCGCCGTATCGTGCAGGTCGTTTCCGGCGAGGTGGCCGTGCAGCCCTACTTTCGCGGCCTGATCTACGAGGCGCTGCCGCCGGAGCAGCGCGAAGCCGCCCACGCCGAGGCCGCCCGACTGCGCGCCGTGCGCGGCGACTACACCGCCGCCGCCCACCACTACAGCCAGGCCGGCGACGTCGTGGCCGCGGTCGAGGTCTGGTTTCCCCACCGGCGGCTGGAGATTCAGCGTGGCCAGAGCGGCGCGGCGCAGGCCATCTTCAGCCCCATCTCGCCCGCCCGGCTGCCCGCGCCCGCCTCCAAGCAGCTTCGCCTCATCCAGAACCAGCTCGATCTGCTGGAGGGCAACGCCGCCCGCGTGGTCAAGGGCATGGCCCAGGTTAAATGGGAGACGGACGACATCTACGCCGCCGAGGCCCACCGCCAGGCGGGCGAAGCCAACTTCATGCTCGGCCGCACGGACACGGCGTTGGAGAGCTATGGCCGGGCGCTCATCGCCCTGGGGCATTATGCCGACGCGGCCACCGACGCCTTCTCGCGCCGCGGCCAACTCTACATCGATCTGGGCGAGATGGCCGCCGCGCGCGCCGAGGCGCTGCGGGCGCGCGCGCGCCTGCTGCTGCTGGAGGGCATGCTGGCCTTCAACGAGGGCAACTACGACCGGGCGTGGCGCGAGTTCGGCGAGGCGCTCGAGGCTTCCGCGTCGCTGGAAACCCCCGAATTGACGGCACAGGCCAATGAATGGCTGGCGGCGACGGCCATTATGGCTGGCGACGTGGCCACGGCCGAGCACCATGGCACGGCGGCGCTGGAGTACTACCGGCGCATCGGCAACCGCGTCAAGCTAGAGGGCATCCGCGCCGACCTGGCGGGCATGTACCTGAACGTCCACGCCTACGAGCAGGTCATCGAGCCGAGCCTGCGGGCGCTGGCCTACTTCGAGGAGATCGGCCATGAGCGCTGGATCTCCTCCATCGCCAGCAACCTGGCCGAGGCCTATGTCGAGTTGGGCCAGCTGGACGAGGCGCTGCGTTTTGCCCAGCGCGTGCTGCAATTGGAGAACCAGCGCTCGCGCCCCTATGCCCTGTATAGCCTGGGGCTGATCCACCAGCGGCAGGGGCGGCCGGATTATGCCGCCATAGCCTTTGAGGACGGCCTGCGCGTGGCCCAGCAAAACGGCGACCTCTATATTGAAGCCTTCCTGCGACGCAACGTGGGCCGGCTGCTAAGCAAGACAGGCCGCGCCGGCGAGGCCGTGGCCGCCTTGAACGCGGCCCTCCATCTCTTCCAGCGCATGAACCTGGCCATCGAAATTGAGGCGACGGCCGGCGAGTTACAGGCGCTATCGGCGCAGACCAACGAAGAGCGCGAGGCATCATCGCCCAACCTCCCTATTGCCAAGTCGCCCGGATGACATAAAATACTCTCAGAGGGGCAGTGTGCCAGTGACAGCACGTGCGGCAAGGAGAGCAGCATGACGGACAGCAACTTAGGTGATCTCGATCCCGAACCGGAGACCGCTCCCATCGCCTATGACGCGGAGACACAGGTCTACGATGCCGAACCGCCGGTGCAGAACTACAGCGCCGACGACTTCGCCACCCCGCCGCCGCGCAACTGGACGGGCATCCTCCTGGCCGCGCTCATCGTTACCGCTGTGCTGCTGGGGGCTTTGCTGGCCTATCTCTTCTTCAGGGACGACAATAACGTTCTGATCCCAACCACGCCGCAGACGCCCATACCGGGCGACAATTCCTGGGCGACTGTGCAGACGGCCGGGCGACTGATCGTCGGCACGTCACTCGATTACCCACCCTTCAGCTATCGCAACCAGGACTTCCAGCCCGATGGCTTCGACATGGCCCTCATTCGCGACATCGCCGGCCGCCTGCGCGTGCAGACCGACATCCGCGATGTCGCCTTCGACAGTCTGTTCACGGCCCTGCAGCAGCGCCAGATCGACGTAGCCATCGCCGCCATCTCGGTAACGACGGAGCGCGAGGCGCTCGTTGGCTTCAGCAATGTCTACTACATTGGCGAGGAGGGCATTCTGGCGCGCGCCGATTCAGCCATCACCGCCATCACCACCCTGTCGGATATGGCCGGGCGGCGCATTGGCGTCCAGCGCGGCAGCGTCTACGAGACGTGGCTGCAACGCGACCTGGTCAACAGTGGCCTGACCGTGGCCGGCAATCTGTTTGTCTATGAGACGGTCGATGCCGCTATCCGCGACCTGCGCGAGCAGCGGCTGGACCTGGCCATTGTCGATCAGCACGTGGCCCAGGCGGCCATTGCCCAGGGGGGCGTGCGGCGCGTGGGCGGCGGGCTGAACAAACAGCGCTATGCCATCGCCGTGCGTCGCGACGCCAACGCCTTGCGCGATCAACTCAATTTGGCCCTGACGCAGATGCAGAACGACGGTCGCCTGTCGCAGCTGGCGCAGACCTACCTCAATCTCGACCCGAACGCGGTGATTACCCTGCCCGCGCCCACGGCAACATCGATCGTCCCGCCCACGCCGCAGCCCACTGCGCCGCCGGTCGGCTGCGTTAACGGCATGCGCTTTGTGGCCGATCTGAACCTGGCCGACAACAACATGCAGTCGCCGCCGCCGATCAGCCCTGGCCAGGCCTTTAGCAAGGGCTGGCGCATCCAGAACAGCGGCACGTGCGCCTGGACAACGGCCTATCGCCTCGCCTTCGTCAGCGGCAACACGCCCGCGGCCAGCATGGGCGGCCAACCGACGGCCGTACAGGGCTTTGTGCCCGCCGGGCAGCAATACGACATATTTGTCAACCTCGTGGCTCCACTGGCCCCCGGCGTCTACCAGGGCATCTGGCAGATGCTCGACGACCAGAACCGGC
>DAOSMQ010000240.1:0-4708 GCA_035372725.1 Promineifilum sp. (SeqCode) | reverse complement strand
GGGCGCGCTGTTCACCATCCTCTCTTTTCCTCCGCTGCTGCCGCTGCTCGTCACGGCGACAGAAAACCCGGCCGCCGGTTTCCCGCCACCCGACCCGGTTGAGGCAGCCTTCCTGCTGCGGCAAGCTGGGCCGGAGGCCGTGGGCGGGCTGGCAGTGGTGGGTGGCGCGCCGGCCGGCTTCGTCCTGCTGGCCCCGGACGACGGGGCGCGCCTGCGGGCGGCACGGGGCGGGCGGGCGCTGTGGGGGCGGGCCTGGCTGGCGCTGATGAGGGGGCGGCCGGCGCGCGCCGGGCGGCTGCTTTTTGGCGGAGTGCGGCCGGCCGCGCGGCGGCGCGGTGTCGGGCAGGCGCTGTGGGTCTGGGCGCTGGCCGCGGCCGCGGCGCGTGGCTGGCAGACGCTGACGGTGGGGCCGGTCTGGTCGCCGCCGGCTGGAGAATCGCCCGCGGCGGCTTTCCTGCGCGCCCAGGGAGCCGCGGCGCGGCAGACCTACCAGCTCTACGAGTGGTCGATCTGATGTGGCCCGTCGCCCCAGACCTCGGCCAACACCCGCCGCACCTCGTCGCCCAACGACCATTCGGCGTGCGGGGCATCGTCGTTGCGCTGCACCAGCCCTTGCCGCGACAGTTGGTCGAGCGCCGCCATGACGGTCGCCCGGCCCAGGCCACAGTTGAGGCTGATCTTGCGCGTCGTTGCCGGCAGCGACAGCAGGCCCATCGTCAGGACGACCTTGAGTTGCGTGCCCGATAGCTGGCGCACCAGCGTCTCCAGCCGCAGCGGGTCCAGGGCATGATCGGCATTCATGGGCAGATCTCCCCTGAAGGCGCTCAGGTCAACTCCCTCCGGCAGCGCGTGGTCGGGCAAGCCAAACTGGCGCAACGTCATCCGGTACAGGGGCGAGCGGGCGAAGTACAGCCCCGCGCTGAGCCGCTCCAGCGGGTCGTCGCCGAAGTAATCGACGACAGCCTGGCGCAGGACGGCCAGCAAGAGCCGCTCCTCCGGCCGCAGGCTAGGGGAGATGTCGAGGTCAAGCAAATAGGCCAGTCGCGTTTGCAAGGCGCGCTCGCCGGCGTCGTCGTGTTGGCTCATGGTGCTCCTGTTAGCGGTCATCGGTTTCCATCGCCGGGCAGCCAGAGCGCCCGGCCGAAAGTGACGCGCCCAGTGTAGCAACCAATAGAACGTTTGTGCTATTCGATTTTCGACACCTCCACCCAGTCCACCAACACGTTGTTGATCGCGCCCGCGCTGTGTCTCCCCTCCGCTGGTTCAAGCAGTTGCCCGGGTATGGCCCGGCAGTGCCCTATGACGGCTATTCATCCGGCAGCAGCGAAGCTTCGTAGGGCAGTGCCCGTTGCGCTGCATCCCAACCGGCCAGGGCCCGCGCGTTTCCATCCCTGGCGGAGCACGCAGGCCCACCCGGCATAGCCTGGTCAGCTAAATGGGGAAGATGAGGCGCGCCGGCATCACCGCGAGCGCTTCGGCCGCCGGTGGCGCGGCCAGGCCTCACCGCAGCGCGGTGAGCATGAGGATACCAAAGCCACGGCTTCCGGTCGTCGTCCGCTGTCACACAAGTCGCCCTCTGCGGCCTTCTCCAATCTTCCTAATAGAACAAAGGTTCTGTCCCTGGCTCGGTAGTGTAGCATGCAACGACGTGAAGAGGGCGTGAAAATTGGCGCGGCTGGCCGGGAAATATGACATCATGGCGGCTGGGGCCGGGCGTGAAGAAAGCGTGAATTTTGCCACCCGCTCGCCAGACACGCCCCGCGGTGTGAATTCCGGGCGGCCGGCAACAAAAAGGGCAGGCGTTCAGCCTGCCCTTGACGGCAGAAAGGCACTCAACGCGGGGCGAACCTCGGCCCACCCCGGCTGGCTTCAACACTCATACACCCGTCCCACTCCTGCCAGCCGCTCCAGTGCCTCCACCAGCTCGATGGCGCAGTCGATGCGCCGGTCGGGAAAGTCCATCACCAGGTCTTGCCCGGCCAGTTGCAGCCGCAGCCCGGCATTGCCCGCGTAGCGCTCGGCCAGCTTCACTGACTGGCGGCAGGTTTCCTTCCAGTTGCCCGACGCCCTGATCTCCACGACCAGCAGGCGCGACGGCGGCGGCAGCCCGCCATGAACCGGGGCGCGCACTGCGTCTCTGGCAGGCCCGGCCGCACCCGGCCCGGCCGTACTCGGCCCGACCATTCCTGGCCCGACCACTCCTGGCCCGGCCATGCCATTGCCGGCCGGCGGCTCGACCACGGGCGGGCGCGCCGCCAGCATGGGGCCATAGCCGTCCGCGCCGTTCGTCTGTCTGGCTTCTGCCGGCGGGGCCGTGGACGGCAGGGCCGTGGACGGCAGGGCCGTGGACGGCGGGGCCGTGGGCGTCGGGGCCGTGGGCGGCATCTCCACCACTGGCGCGGGCGGCGGCTCGACCTCATCGGCGGCGGCGCGGTCGGGCGGGGTCATGGCTTCTTCGTCGGCGGCCGGCTCGTCGTCCCAGTAGTCGTCGTTGTCCTCGGTCTCGTCCTCGTCGCCGGCGACACGGGCAGCGTAGCCATAGACGGGGGCAGACTCGCCAACCTGGGCGGCCGGGGCGGGGCCAATCACGCCGTTGGCGGCTGGGCCGTTGATGGCTGCCGGCCGGGCCGCGGGCGCATAGCCCCTCATATCATCGCTGCCTGTCCACGGGTCGTCGTTGCCCCAGTCGGGCGGCGCGTCCCAGTTGGGCAGCCCCCGCGTCGCGGCGTCCTGGGCCACGGTCAGCTTCGTTTGGGCGCTGTTGACCAGGATAGAGATAGACTCGTTCTGGGCCTGCACCTGGCCGCGGACAACGAGGATTTGGTTTGTCTGCACCAACTCGCGGCAGGCGGCCCAGACCTTGGGGAAAAAGACGAGATCGACTTTGCCGTCCAGGTCTTCCAGAGTGACAAAAGCCATCGCCTGGCCCTTCTTCGTGTTGGTTGTGCGCGAGCCGACGACCAGGCCGGCCAGCGTCACCGCCTTGCCATTCCAGGCAGCGTCGATCTCGCCCGTCCGCGCCGTAACGATGCTTTGCAGGTCGCCCAGCCGCTGCTGCAACGGGTGTTCGGTCAGATAAACGCCGATGAGTTCCTTCTCCCAGTCGAGCAGCTGCCGCCGCTCGATCCCGGGCACGTCCTTGTCAGACCGCATCAAGTTAACAGCGACCTTGAAATTGCCGCCGTTACCGCCAAAGAGGGTCATCTGGCCGGCAGCGGCGGCGGCATGGGTGCTGCCGCTGTGACCGATCATACGGTCGAGAGCGTCGAGCAGTTGCGGCCGCGTGCCCCACTCGTCGAACACGCCCACTTTGACCATCGACTCCAATGCCCGCTTGCCAATGCGCCGCAGGTCGATGCGCTCGGCCAGATCGACCGGATCGCGAAACGGGCCGTTGGCCTCGCGCTCGTCGATGATCGACTGCACCGCGCCTTCGCCGGCGTTCTTAATGGCCGCCATGCCGTAGCGGATTGTTGCTCTATTGGCAGCCGGGGAGCCGGGGCGCAGGGAAGCCGGGGAGAAAAAAGCATCGGCCGCCCCACTCTTGCTCCCCCGCGCCCTCGCGCCCTTGCTCCCCGGCCCTTCTGCGTAGCTATCCTCAATGGTGAAATCGAGCTGGGCGCGGTTAAGGCTCGGCGGGGCGACGGTGATGCCCAGCCGGCGAGCATCGGCGACGTACTTAGCCACCTTCTCCGTGTCGGCGTGGTCAACCGTCAGCAGGGCGGTGATGTACTCGACCGGGTAGTGGGCCTTCAGGTAGGCCGTCTGGCCGCAGATAACGGCATAGTCAGCGGCGTGGGCCTTGTTGAAGCCATAGCGGGCGAAGAACTCGATGTCGCCCCAGATGGCGTCGCATACCTCCTGCGAGAAGCCACGCTGCATGGCCCCGGCGGTGAATTGCGCCTTGTGCTGGTCCATCAGGTCGCGCTTCTTCTTGGAGACGGCCTTGCGGATCATGTCCGCCTCGCCCGGCTCGTAGCCGGCCAGCTCGGCGGCGATGCGAATGATCTGCTCCTGGTAGACGAGGATGCCGTAGGTGTCCTCCAGGATGGGCTTCAACTCTGGCGCGTGGTAGACAGCGATGTCCTTGCCCTCGAACAGCATCGCGTGCATGCGGCGGATGTATTCGGGGATGTTTTCCATCGGCCCCGGCCGGAAGAGGGAGATGGCGGCGATGATGTGGTCGAAGCGCTGCGGCTTCATGTCCATCATCAGCTTGCGCATCCCCGATCCCTCCACCTGGAAGACGCCCTGCACGTCGCCACGGGCCAGCATGGCAAAGGCCTTGTCCATGCCCTTGTCGTCGTCCGGCGGCGGGCCGAACTGGCCGATGTCGTAGGGGATGTTGTCCATCGTGTAATGGACGCCGTGGCGCTGGGCGATGAGCTGCGCCGCCAGACGCATAACCGTCAGCGTGCTCAGGCCCAGAAAGTCAACCTTCAGCAGGCCGATCTTCTCGATGATCTCCATCGGCCACTGGCTGACGGAGCGAATGCCGCCCAGGCCAGACTCGCCGCTGGTCGGCCGGTGCAGGGGCACATACTCCACCAGCGGCTTGTCGGAGATGATGACGCCGGCGGCGTGGCTGCTGGCGTGGCGGGCCACGCCCTCCAACTGCTTGGCCGTGTCCACCAGCTCGCGCACGCGCGGGTCGCTCTTGTACTTCTGCTCCAGGTCGGCCGAGTAGAACTCGTGGTCGTGGTCGAGG
>DAOSMQ010000239.1:0-4711 GCA_035372725.1 Promineifilum sp. (SeqCode) | reverse complement strand
ACCGACGAGTTCCAGAGCGTGCTGACGCGGCTGGAGCGGCTGGAACTGCCGACCATCGCCTTGCTGCATGGCCACTGCCTGGGCCTGGCCCTGGAGTTGGCCCTGGCCTGCGACCTGCGGCTGGCCGCCGAGGGGACGCTGCTGGGCCTACCGGAGACGCTGTTGGGCATGATTCCCGACGTGGGCGGCACGACGCGCCTGACGCGCCTGGTCGGCCCGGCGCGGGCCAAGGAACTGATCTTCACCGGCCGGCGCATCGACGCGACCACGGCCGAGCGCTGGGGCTTCGTCAACGCCGTGGTCGCGCCGGACGAACTGAGCGCCCGCGGCGAGGCCCTGGCGGCCGAGATCGCCACTGCCGCGCCGCTGGCCGTGGGCATGGCCAAGCGCGTCATCGACGGCCTGGCCGACATCGACCGCGGGCTGCTGTTGGAGGGCTGGGCGCAGAGTCAACTCTTCAGCAGCGAGGACTTTATGGAAGGGGCGCAGGCGTTCATGCTGCGGCGGCGGCCGGATTTCAAGGGACGGTAGAAAATGTGATTGTCCTGCAAGCAACATTATCCGCGTGCGATTCTTGAGGGTGTGTGCTATCTTTACAAGAATCACCGATTGCCGTTCACGACTAGCATCATATGGGAGAGCACGACATGGGAATCAGGTTCGCGACCGATGAGTGGGCCAAGGCACTGATGCGCGAGGTCAACAACAGCGAGGCCTATGCCAAAGCCGCCGCCCATTGGGAAGGGGATTTCTACTTCATCACCTCGGCCGGGCCGGGGATGCCGAAGGACACCTATCTCTATCTAGACCTCTGGCACGGCAAGGCGCGCGATGCCTACCTGGTGGCTGACCCCGCGTCGAAGCCGGTGGCGTTCGAGTTGCGCGCCCCGCTCGATGTCTGGCGCAAGGTCATGGAAAAGAAGGTCGATCCTATCCGCGGGATCATTTCCGGCCAGCTAAAGCTCAAAGGCAACATGATGACCGTGCTCAAAGCGCCCAAGGCGGCGACGGAGCTGGTAGCCTGTGCCATGAAGGTCGATACAGAGTGGCCCCAATAGGCGGGTAGCCGTAAATGCGGCGCGGTGAGTAGCCCGCTGGCAAAGGTGCGAGGACGAGCCATGAGCAGTAACACGGGTCGTTTGCGTGTGGGCCTGGCGCTGGGCGGCGGAGTCGCCCGCGGCCTGGCCCATATTGGCGTGATCGCCGTGCTGGAAGAGGCCGGCGTGCCCATCGACTGCGTCGCCGGCACAAGCATGGGGGCCATCATTGGCGCGTCCTACTGCGCCGGCCTGACCGTGGATGAGCTGAAGGCCAATGCCGCCCGCGCCGGCTGGTGGGATATTTCCCGCCCCTTGCCAACGGCCAATGGTCTGATCACGTTCAACCGGTTGGAGCGCTGGCTGGAGGACACCATCGGCGAGTATGACGTGCGCGACCTGGCTATCCCCTTTGCCGCCGTCGCCAGCGATCTGGTGAGCGGCGAGCGCGTGGTGTTGTCGCGCGGCCGGCTGTGCACGGCTGTTCGCGCCAGCTCCTCCGTCCCCGGCTTCGCCCATCCGGTTGAGCTGGACGGCCGGCTGCTGGTCGATGGTGGCATCACCGACAACGTGCCCGCCGACGTGGCCCGGTTGCTGGGCGCGGACTACGTTATCGGCGTGGATGTCTTCGCGCACGTGTTGCGCCGCCGTCTCGGCCCGCTGGGCTTTGGCGTGGCAGCCATCGAGACGATGGTGCGCCATGCCGGCCGCGGCGACGCCGAGTGTGATTGCCTCATCGTGCCGCCGATGGAGGGCCGCTCGTACTTCAACTTCTCCCATCACGAGAAGTTCATTGCCCTGGGCGAGGAAGCGGCGCGCCGGCAATTGCCGGCCATCCTGGCGGCGCTGGCGCGAGCCGAGCGGGCCGTGCCGACGGCCGTCGAGCCGCTGCCGTTGGCCCAGGTCGACCACATCCTCATCGAGGCATAGGGACGGCCGGCTGAGAGTTTTCGTCCCGGCTTTGCCCGGAAGCCCGGTGGAGACTAGAATCCGGGCTTCGATGTCCTTGTTGTCCATGTTGCCCATCCTTTTGAGCGGCGCGCTGCTGGCCGCGGCCGTGGTTTGCGCCGTGGCCGCTCGCCGTCTACCACGGGCCAATGCGCCCTTCGCCCCTCCGGGCCGCGCCCACCTACTGGTTGCCCTGGCTGTGCTCATCCCGCTACTTGTCTGGCTGGCGTGGCCCGGCGCGCGCGCCGGCGACCGCGCCGCGGCCTGGCAACTCACGGGCAGCGCCCTGTGGTTGCTGGCGGTCGTCGTCGCCCGGCTGGCGCTCGGCCGCGCCGTCAATGGGGCCGTGGCCGGCCGGCTGGCCACCGCCTTCGGTCTGACGGCGGCGCTGCTGCCCACCCTGTGGGCCACAGACGAGCGCACGCGCGTCGTCGCTGTGGCCCTCCTGGCCGTTGGCTGGCTGGCGGCGTGGTGGCGGGGCGCGGGCCGAGCCGCGACGGTCTGGCCGGCTGCCGGGCTGCTGGCCGTGGTCATGTTGCTCTGGGCGGCGACGGCCGTGGGGGGCGCGGCCGGGGTTGTCTTCGTCGTGGCTGCGGCGGTGCTCTTGCTGGGCATTTGGCCGCTGGCCGGCGCGCCGTGGGGGTCGGACGACCTGGCCCCGCTGCTGGTCGGGCTGCCGGTGCTGGCCGGCGCGGCGCTGCTGTTGTCGGTGGCCCGCGGTGTGGCGCTGCCGCCGGGGCTGCTGGCCGCGGCGACAGCCGTGGGCCTGCTGGCCATTGTCGTTGGCCTGGCTCGCCTTGGTTCGCAGTCGCCCGGCGGCGTGGCCCGGGCGCTGGCTCCGGCTCTGGGCGGGCTGGCGCTGGTCGCCGGCGTCTGGGGCGGCGAGGCGGCGTTACTGCCCGCGGCGCGCCTGGCCGTCTTTGCGCCGGCGGCGTTGGCGCTGCTTGGCCCGGCGGCCGGCCGCGGCCGGTGGTCGCGTCTGGCCGTCGTGGCCGTGGTCTACGCGGCCCTGGCCGGTCTGCCGCTGACGGCCGGCTTTGGGGCGCTGTCGCGGCTCTACGCCCTCTGGCTGCCGGGCGGCATCGTCCTGCTGGCCATCACCGTCGGCGCGTTGGCGCTGTGGCTGGCGGTCATTATCCTGGGCGCGCGCGGGGCCGGGGGGGAGAACCCCACCGGGCAGCCACTCATGGCGGCTTTGTTGCCGGCGGGGCTGGCGGCCGCGGCCCTTGTGCGGCCGGACGTATCCGGGCTGGCATTGCCGCCCGCCGTCTGGGTGGCCGTAACGCTGCCGGCCCTGATCGGCGCGCTGCTGGGCTGGTTCGCGCCCGGGCTGTGGCACGTGGGCGACCTGGCGCGGGAGTCGTTCGCCGCCAGCGCGCTGGTCGGGCGGCTGGGCGCGCGCCTCGGCCCGACGGCTCGTCGCGCCGGCGCGACGGCGGCCGCGGCCCTGGGCGACGCGGTGAGTATCCTTGAAGGGGACAATGGCCTGCTCTTGCTGCTGGCGCTGGCGGCGCTGTTGCTCTGGCTGGGCCGTTAGGGAAGTCACGTGCCGACGATATTCGACATTCTGGATCGATTGGCCTGGCTGCGCGGCGCGCCGGCGGTGGCCGTCGTCCTTGTGGCCGCGGCCGTGGCCGTGGGCGCGTGGGATATCGGCCTGGCGCGGCGCGGCCGGACGGTGGCGCTGCCGTTTGCGCCGTTGGCTTTCCCGGCCCTGTTGGTCGTCTACCTGGTTAGTGGCTTGCTACTCATCGACGTGCTCGACCCACGCCTGGCCGTGGTCTACGTCCTCATGGGTGTGGTCATCGCCCTCATCGTCCTTCTGACCGGAGCGCAGACGCGCTGGGGGCAGCCGCCGCCCGGCCTGACCGACGCCGAGACGGCGCGGCTCAGCCGCCCGCGCCCGCGGGCGGCCGGCCCGTTGGTCTTCACCAGCCGGGCTGTGCTGCGGCTGGGGCTGGCGCTGGCTGTGCTGGCCGGCGCGCTGTGGCTGGCGCGGACGCCGGACACATGGCTACTCTTTCTGCCAGAGGGCCGCGCCTATCTGGAGGTGGCCGTTTTCGGGCTGGCCGGGTTGGGACTGGCCGGCGTCGTGGCTTCGCCGGAGCCGCTGCCGGCGGGCGTGGGCCTGCTGCTGTTTCTGCTGGCTTTTGCCCTGTACTATGGCATGGTCGATCCGTCAATCACGATGGTTGTAGCCCTCGTCGTGCTGCAACTGGTGGTGGCCCTGGTGGCTGCCTACCTGGCTCAGGCGCGCACTCTGCCCGTCGATCTCCTCGACTGACCGCCCCATAGCTCCCCATCACCATCATGGAAACCCGCCTACCTCTCCTCGTCGTCCTCCTGCCGCTGTTGGCGGTTTTGCCCGCGCAGTTGCTCGGCCGGCGACGACGGGCGGCCACGGCCGTCGGCCTGGTCGCTGTGGTTGTGCTGCTGGCCCTGGTCGCGCTGGCCGGCACGCTGACCGGCGACGCCACAGCGGTTGTCTTCGGGCCGACGCTGACGCTGGCGGCGCGGGCGCGGGGCTTGCTGGCTCTGGTCTACGTCCTCGCCGGCGGCCTGCTACTGCTGGACTGGTTCCGGCCGGTGGGGCGCGGCTTCGTCCCCCTGGCGCTGGCGGCTCTCGCGCCGCTGGCCGCGGCGCTGATGGCCGCGCCGGCGGGCGTGGCGCTGGTGTTGCTGGCGGTGGGGCTGGCGTGCTGGCCGCGGCCCTCTACGGCGGGCGC
>DAOSMQ010000238.1:0-4714 GCA_035372725.1 Promineifilum sp. (SeqCode) | reverse complement strand
CTCTGGCAACGAGGGCGATTCGCCCGAATCGCCTTCCCCCTTATAGCCTGGCCGTGTCGTTGTCCCTTGTGGGCGGGCAATGACCGGCCAGGTACGCTGGCTATCCTCCCTTTCACCCACTGTTGGCGAATTCGGAACGACGTGTCATAATTGTTGCAATGTCGCAACAGGCCGGCAGCGATGTCGCCTGGAGCGGGTGATGGTTGGCATGCCCTGGCGAAAGAAAACAGCCGTCGTGCCAGGAGATGATCCCTTTGACCACTCCCTGGTGGAGTAGGGCCAGGGCCAGCCACTGCCAACACGCAGGTTGGAGAGGAAGACATGAGTCTTGTCGTGATCGAACAACGCGAAGTCGAGTTCTACGGCGATGAACTGATCGCCGTCCGCGCCGCCGACGGCCACATCTACGTCTCAGTCCGTCACCTGTGTGACGCGCTGGGTCTGGATCGGACGGCCCAGGTGCGCCGCATCCGGCGACAGGAGATTTTGGACGAGGCCTATAAAGGGGGTGCCATTTTGACACCCCCTTCTAAAGGGGGCGTTGGCGGCGGCCGGCAGCAACTCGGCCTTATCCGCGTCGATGTCGTGCCCCTGTTCCTGACTGGTGTCAGCGTCAACAGCGTCCGCGAGGAGATTCGCCCCAAGCTGGCCCGCTTCCAGCGCGAAGCGGCCAAGGTGCTATGGGAAGCGTTCCAACAGGGACAACTGACCGCCGACCTCGACTTCGACGCCCTGCTGGCCCAGGACACGCCGGAGGCCCAGGCTTATCGCCTGGCCCAGGCCGTGCTCCAACTGGCCCGCAACCAGCTGCTCATGCGCGCCCAGCTGGCCGACCACGAGCAGCGGTTGGAGACCATCGAGTCGCAACTGGGCGACACCGGCCGCAATGTCACCCCCGACCACATCGTGCGCATGGGCTTCCTCGCCGAATCGCTCGCCCTGGCGCTGGGCCAGAAGACCAACCGCAACGAGTTCGGCGCGGTCTACGGCGAGCTATACCGTAAGTTCGGCATCACCGGCTACAAGATGCTGCCCGCCCACCGCTTCGACGAAGCCATGAAGTTCCTGACCGATTGGCACGAGAACCTGGGCGGGCCGCTGCCCTTTTAATCAATGACGAATGACGAGTCAGGAATTAGGAATCAAGAGAAGAACATGTTACATTCGCATCGACCAACCAGCTCAAGCGGTCACCAGTTCACAACCATGTCCATGTCTGAATTCCTAATTTCTAATTCCTAATTATTATGTCCAGGATTATCGCAGTGGCGATGCAGAAGGGCGGGGTCGGCAAGACGACGACAACCGTCAACCTGGCCGCGGCGCTGGCGGAGATGGGGCAGCGCGTCCTGGCGGTCGATCTCGACCCGCAAGGCAACCTGACCCAGCACGCTGGCTTCGACCCCGATACGATCACGCCAACGCTCTACGACGCCTTGAAGGCCGAGGTGGACGGCGGCGCGGGCGACGTGCGCGCCGCCATCGTCGCCACGCGCGACGGCTTTGACCTGCTGCCCAGCCAGCCGGAACTCAGCCTGGTCGAGGTCGCCCTGATCAACACCCTCAGCCGCGAGCGCATCCTGGCCGGGCTGCTCGACAGCGTTGCCGCCGACTACGACACTATCTTCATCGACTGTAACCCGTCGCTGGGCCTGCTGGTCATCAACGCCCTGACCGCGGCCGACAGCGTCCTCATCCCCATCCAGACCGAATATCTGGCCGCCCGCGGCGCGCTGATGATCCTTTCCACCATCGAGACCATTCGCCGCAAACGGCTCAACCCGCGGCTGACCATCGAGGGCATTCTGCTGACGATGGCCGACACTCGCGCCTCGCTGACCCGCGACATCCAGCAGGCCGTCGAACAGCAGTACGGCGGCAACATCCGCATCTTCAGCACCGTCATCCGCCGCTCCGTCCGTTTCGCCGAGAGCGCCGCCGCCGGCCGCAGCCTGATTGCCTATGACCCGCGCAGCGCCGGGGCGAATGCGTACCGGGCGGTCGCTCGGGAATTAGGAAATAGGAATTAGGAATCGAAGAGCCATTCCTAATTCGTAGTTCCTAATTCCTATTTCCTAATTGATTGAGCATGGCCAAAAAGCGCACCCAAATCAACCTGTCCCAGCCCATCCAGCCGCGCGGCGGCGACCTGGAGCGCCTCTTCGCCACCAGCGGCGATGTGGAGCAGGCCGCCGGGCTGCAACTCATCGCCGTCCGCCTCGACGCCATCGACCCCGACCCCGACCAGCCGCGCAGCACTTTCCACGAGGACGCCCTGCGTGAACTGGCCGACAGCATCCGCCAAGACGGCGTTATCCAACCCATCGAGGTGACGCAATCCTCGCCCGGCCGCTACCTGATTGTCCACGGCGAGCGGCGCTGGCGCGCGGCGCAACTGGCCGGCCTGGAGACCATCCCCGCCGTCGTCCGCCGCCGCGACTACGACGAGGTGACCCGTTTCGTCCGCCAGGTCGTCGAAAACATCCAGCGCGAAGACCTGAACGACGTCGACCGGGCGGCGGCCCTGCTGCGGCTGCGCAAGCTGATGCAGGAGGAGGTCGATGCCACCCGGCGCGAACGCGGCGCGGACGCACCCAAGGACGAACCCTGGGCCGGCAAGGTCACCTGGTCGAAGGTCGGCGGCCGCCTGGGCTACTCCCGCCAGCGCATCCACCAGCTCATCCAGTTGCTCGACCTGCCAGAGGAGATACGCGACGCCGTGCGCGACGGCACGCTGAGCGAGCGCGACACGCGCGTCTACCAGGGCCTTACCACCATCCAGCAGCGCGCCCTCCACCGCGCCCGCCTGGCTCGCAGCCTCGACGCCAACGACATCCGCAGCGTCGCCCGATTGCTACGCGAAGCGCCGGACATGACCGTGGCCACGGCCGTGCGCCTGTTGCGCCAGAAGCAAGACGAGCACGCCACCACCGGCGTGGCCGGCGCCCCCACCCCGCTGCTGCCGCGCGCCTCGGCCGACCCCGACGCCGCCTTCGGCGGCGACCCGGTGCTGCCCACCCGCGTCGGCCGCCCGACCAGCATCGAGCGCCTCGACTGGGTGCGCGGCCACCTGGCCCGCGTCGAGCGGCAGGGGCTGACGGCCTCCGAGCGGCGCGAGTTGCTGCGCCTCCTGCGTCTCATCCGCGACGACGTGGCCTCGCTGATGGCGGCGCTGGAAGAGGGCTAGGCCCCCGCTGGGCTTGGCCGGCGCTTATGGCCGCAGGATCAGCGGCGCGAGGGCGCGGTATTCGCCCGGCGCGCTGCCCGGCGGGGCCTCGAACGCGCCGATGTCGCACTCGTTGGCCGAGGGGATGCCATTGCCGTCGATGTTGCGCGGCTGCCCACGCTGATCGACGCCACTGACCGGCGCGGCGGCGCAGGCGGCCGAGGGTGCCCGGTCGATGGCCGGGCTGAAGGACGGCAGGGCGTGGGTCTGCGTCGGCCCGCCGTTGGCCGCCAATGGCGACAGCACCGCGGCCAGCGCCACGGCCGGCACCATGTCGCCCGCTCCCGGCGACAGCCCACTCAGCCCCGCGTCGCCGCCGAAGCCAAACACGTTCCGCGCCCCCACAACGACGGCGCCGCCCAACCGGCGCGCCTCCGGCCCCGTGGGCGCGTGGTTGCCGGCCAACAGCGTCCGCTGCAACGTCAGCGCGCCGCTATAGTTGAAGGCCCCACCGCCGGTCAGGGCCGTGTTGCCGCTCACGGTGGCATTGCTCAGCGTCACCTGGCCGGCGTTGTGAATGCCGCCGCCGGCGACATTGGCTGTGTTGCCGCTAATGGTGGTGTTCACCAGGGTGATCGTCCCGTCGAGCGCCGCGCGCAGGCCGCCGCCGTCGCCGGCGCGGTTGCCGCTGACCGTCGCGCCGGCCACGTCGATGCGCCCCTCGGCGGCGAACAACCCGCCCCCGCTGACAGCTTCGTTGCCGGCAACGGTCGCCGCGATGATGGTTAACCGGCCCGCGCCCGCGTGCGCGCCGCCGCCGCTGCCCGTGGCGCGGTTGTTGGCCAGCCGTCCGCCGTCGATGGTCACCGTTCCGGCGGACACGGCCACACCACCGCCGTCGAGGGCGCGGTTGGCGCGCAGGACGACGTTGGTCAGCGTTGCCGCGCCACTGCTGGCCAGCCCGCCGCCGTCGCCGCCGGCGACGTTGCCCTCAAAGGTTGCCCCGGCCGCGGTCAGCGGCCCGCCGGTGGCCGCGCCCGCGCCGTCGCCGCGGCTGGTGTTGCCGGTCAGCGCCCCGCCCTGGATGATGATCGTGCCCGTCAGCGCCGCCAGGCCGCCACCGCTGGCGGCGGCGTTGGCGCGCAGCGTCACGTTGGCCAGCGTCACGCGGCCCGTGTCCGTGAAGATGCCGCCGCCCGACTCGCCGGCCGTGTTATCGGCCAACAGCACGCCGCTCAGCGCCACCGTGCCCGTTGGGGCCAGCAGCCCGCCGCCCGACCTCGTGGCCACGTTGCCGCTGATCTCGCCGCCGGTCAGCGTCGCCGGCCCGTCGATCACGGCCAGCCCCGCGCCCTCGCCGGCGTGGTTGCCGGTCACGTGGCTGCCGGTCAGCGTCGTCGCCGTCATCTCGAGCAGGTAGAGGCCGCCGCCCCGGCCGTCGGTCGCGGCCGTGTTGGCGTCGATGGTGCTATTGAGCAGCAACGCCTCGCCCTGGGTGGCGGCCAGACCGCCACCAACGTCGGCCGTGTTGGCCCGCACAGTCGCGCC
>DAOSMQ010000237.1:0-4721 GCA_035372725.1 Promineifilum sp. (SeqCode) | reverse complement strand
TGGCGGCTTAAATGATAGTGATCTATCTCTACTACACGAAATACTGATACCAATATGGCTATGGATACTGCACTCGATTCTCGGCCGGCTGACGCTGACTTCTCCGCTGATGCTCCGGCCTCGCCCCCCAACCGCCTCTGGCTCCTGTTGGTTGTCGCGGTGGCGGCCCTGGCCGTTGGGGCGCTGGGCGGCTACTGGCTCGGCCGCGGCCGCGTGCCCGCAGCCGACTCGGTCGATGCCGGCTTTGCCCGCGACATGAGCCTCCACCACGAGCAGGCCGTCGTCATGGCTGGCCTGGTCTATGATCGCAGCGACGACCCGGCTATTCGGACCCTGGCCTACGACATCCTGACTACGCAGCAGGGCCAGATCGGCATCATGAGCGGCTGGCTGGATGCCTGGGGACTGGCGTGGACGAGTAGCGGGCCGCGCATGGCCTGGATGGGCATGCCGACCGAGGGGCTGATGCCGGGCATGGCCACGGCCGAGCAACTGGCCGCGTTGCGCGCCGCCGGTGGTGAAGCGGCCGACGTGCTTTTCCTGCAACTGATGATCCCCCACCATCAGGGCGGCGTGGCGATGGCGGCCGCGGCGGCCGAAAACGCCGACCAGCCGATGGTGCGGACGATGGCGGCGTCGATTGTCGAGGCGCAGCAACTGGAGATCGACTACATGCGCGAGCTGCTGGCGGCCAAGGGGGGCGCGGAACTCACGCCGGCCCCGGCCGAAGACGGCGGTTCCATGCCCTCCATGCCCTAGCACAACGGGGCGCAAGGACGCGATTCTGGAGAATCGCGCCACAGCAGGGCTATTCCAAAGTCGTCTAGCGACCATTGACCTGACGGGTGAGCGGCCAGTTGTTCTCTGGTGCAAGTACGATTCGTGGCCGCTCACCTGTCAGGTCGGTGCGCCTGGGGTGACTTTGGAATAGCCCTGGCGCCACGGGGGTTTGGTTGCCGGGCATGGGGCATCGGGTACACTTACAGAGAGCAGCGGCGACAATCCACCCCGGCGGCGACTCACCCGCCCAACCACCGCTGCCCTGGCAGGGAGCTAAAACAAAGATGAAAGCCTACACCAAGCATCGTTGGGTGCTCGTATTGTTGGCCCTGGCGGCCGTGTTGGTCGCCTGTGGCGGCAACGACAGCGCCGCCACCACCGGCAACGAGGTCACTGTTGGCGATCTTGCCATTGTCGACGCCTGGGCGCGCCCGCCGGCGATGGCCGGCGGCAACGGCGCGGCCTATTTTGTTATTCGCAACGATGGCGACACGGCCGACCGTCTCACCGGCGTCTCCAGCCCACTGGCGATAGCCGAGATGCACGAATCGGTCATGGCCGCCGATGGCACGATGTCGATGAATCCCGTCGCCGGCGTCGATGTTCCGCCCGGCAGCACGGTCGCCTTTGAGCGCGGCGGGCTGCACATCATGTTCATGGGCGTGGCCGAGCCGCCGGCCGTGGGCGAGACCGTGCCGCTGACGCTGGTCTTCCAGAACGCGGGCGAGATCACGCTGGATGTACCTGTGCGTGAGGAGTAGCCGGCCATGGCTTTGCGGAAGGCTCGTTGGCTTGCCTGGGTGGCGCTCGCGCTCGCGCTTCTTCTTGCCGGTGGTTGCCGCCGCGCGGAGACAACCGATCAGGCCCCCGACGTGCAGCTAACCCTCTCGCCCGATCCGGACACGCTCGTTGTCGGGCCGTTGCGTCTGGACGTGACGCTACGTGACGCCAGCGGCGCGCCCATCGACGGGGCAACGGACGTATCGCTGCGCGGCGACATGAGCCACGCGGGCATGGAGCCGGTGCTGGCAACGGCCGCCGGTCAGGGCAACGGCATTTACAGGGCCGATTTCACCTGGACGATGGCCGGTGACTGGATTGTGACCGTCGAGGCCACGCTGCCCGACGGTCGTCTCAAGGTGACCCAGTTTGAGTACGCCATCCAACCCAATTGACCCGCCGCTGATCCGGCTGGAGGATGTCGTCCTGGGCCGTGGCGCGCCGCCACCACGCTTCGACGTGCTGCGCGCGCCGCTGCTGGGCCGCTTGCTGAAGGCGCGTAACGGCCGGCTGCTGCTGCAAATCCCCTTTCTGCTGGTGGCTGTGCTGCTGGTCTACGACGGCCTGACCGGGCCGCAGCTGGCCCCACAGAACCTGGCCACAGTGACGGTCTGGATCCACACGCGCGGCCTGGTGATTGTGGCGGCGCTGTTGCTGGGTAACGTCTTCTGCATGGGTTGCCCCTTCACGCTGCCGCGCACGTTGGCCCGGCGGCTGAGTGGCCGGGGCCGGCGCTGGCCGCGGGCGCTGCGCAACAAGTGGCTGGCCGTGGCCGCCTTCGTCGCCTTCCTTTTCCTCTATGAGTGGCTCGACCTCTGGGCCGGGCCGCGGCTGACGGCGGCGGTCATCATTGGCTACTTCGCCGGCGCGTTTGTGCTGGAAGCGCTCTTCGCCGAGTCCCCCTTCTGCAAGTACATCTGCCCTCTGGGAACGTTCAACTTCGTGGCCAACACGGCCGCGCCAACGCAAATCACCGTCCACGACCGGGACGTGTGCCGCGCCTGCCCTGGCAAGGAGTGCGTCAATGGCTCGGCCCGCGTGCTCGGTTGTGGCACGGAGCTATTTCCGCCGGCGGTGCGCAGCAACCTCGACTGCGTTTTCTGCCTCGACTGCGCCCGTGCCTGCCCCTATGACAACGTTGCCCTGGCTGTCCGCCGGCCCGGCCAGGAATGGACCGCGGGCGCGCCCGGCGATGGTGTCTGGCCGCGCCGCTGGGACGTGTCCTTCTTAGTGCTGGTCTTCACCTTCGCGGCGGTCAGCAACGCCTTTGGCATGGTGCCGCCGTTCTACGACGCGCAGGCATGGCTGGCCGGAGCGCTTGGGCTGACGAGCGAGGGCGCGCGGCTGGCGCTGACGTTCGTTGCGCTGAACCTGGCTCTGCCGGCGGTCGCGGGGCTGGCGGCTGCGGCGCTGAGCCGCGCGTTGGTCGGGCGGCGCGAGCCGCTGCGCGTCGCCTTCAGCCGCTTTGCGCCCGCCTTCGTGCCGCTGGCCGTGGCTATCTGGCTGGCCCACTATGGCTTTCACTTCGCCACCGGCGCGCTGGTCATCGTGCCTGTGCTGCAAAACTTTCTGCTGGCCCACGGGCTGACATGGCTGGGGGTCGCGCCTAACTGGTCGCTGGCGGCTATCCTGCCGGGCGAGTGGCTGCTGCCGTTGCAAACGGCAGCTGTCCTGGCCGGGTTCGCCGCGGCGCTCTTTGCCGGCAATCGCCTGGCCCGGCGCGACTTCGACGATCCGGCCGCGGCCGTGCGCGCCTTCGTGCCGTGGCTGTTGGTGCTGCTGGCCCTGGCCGTCGCCGCCCTGGCCACGTTTAACCTGCCGATGGAGATGCGCGGCCTGTCCTGAGGCTCCGTAAAGCGCGGATGGCATCAATGGAACTGAGGAACGCGGATCAGGCTATGGGCCGCCAAAGCAAAGCTCTCCCGGCCATTGCCGGCCAGGCCATGACCGGCAAAGAGCAGCGTGCGCGGCGTGCCCTTCTCCCCCTTCCCCCACTTATCCTCGCCGCGCTCATCTTGCTGCTCCTGCCCCTGGTGGCTCGCGCCCATGGCATCGGCACACCGCAACGGCTCAACGTGCCCAGCGGCCCCTACTGGCTGTCCATCTGGACTGACCCCGACCCGCTGCGGGCAGACCAGACCCATATCGTCGTCGCCGTGCTGGAGCCAGAGACGCAGGAGCCGATTGTCACCGGCGTCGAGGTGATGGTGCAATTGCGCTCGCTGGCCGACGGCACAGTTCGCACACAAGCGGCGGTGACCGACAACACCAACCGCTTACTCTACGCCGCCGAATTCACCGATCACGTCTCGCCCGGCCGCTGGGAGGCAAGCGTGTTGGTCAGCGGCGAGCGCGGCGTGGGCGACCCGGTGACATTTGAGGTAGAAATTGGCCCGGCGCGGCGCGTCAATTGGCTGTGGGTGGGCGTTGGCGGGCTGGGCGCGGCGCTGGTGGTGTGGCTGCTGTCGGCCGGGCGTGCCGGCCGCCGGCGTGTCCGCGGCCGCCCTACCCTGCTCATTAGGGGCATTCCGGTGGCCGCTCGGTAACAATTCGCCGGGAATGGGCGGCGCTGTTGCCGCCAATGCCGTCCGGCGGTATTAGCCGGTAGTCCGGTAAGGGGTTGGTAACGCGGCCATACTTCTTGTTAGAGGCGGCGGTTATGGTAAACTGCGGCTATATATGGGGGGTATGGGATGTGTGGGGGCCTAATTGTTGGAATGGGGGCAAGCTCCCCCTTCCCCACCATGATGAGGACGAATTTCTTAACGTTGCCGATTCCTAAAAAATCCCCAGCTTTTAAGCCAATAACAGGCTCTGAGCATTGTCCCTAGCGAGGGGGCATGTTAGAATGTTCAGACATTGAGGGACATCTGATGGCGACTTCGCGACGGCGCCGGGGCCTTGTCTGTCCAGTAACGGCTGCTGTCGCCGCTGATCATGCTTCGGGGTGGGTGTCTCGGTTTTAGAGGGAATGACGCTCTGCCCCCTTCAATGTCGTAGCGCCTCTCTTGGTCTGTCTATCTTTCGGAAAAACCATAAGCGGGTCATCCGAGGTTGTCGTGCGCCTGGCCGCGGCCGCTTGCTGAGGGAAGAGGAATGAACACATTGTCACTATCTCCCGAAACCGTGTGGAAGGCGGCGCTGGGGGAGCTGGAAATGCA
>DAOSMQ010000236.1:1261-4733 GCA_035372725.1 Promineifilum sp. (SeqCode) | reverse complement strand
CACGTGCAGGCGGTGGCCTTCAACTATGAGCGCAAGCACTGGCAGGTGCTCGACCCGGTCATTGCCGCCGACCTCGACTATCTGGCCGGCGTGGCCGATGGCGAGGTGGAGATCACCAGCCGCTCGCTCGACGACCAGTACTGGCTGGTCGCCAACGTCGTCGATGACGGCCCGGCGCGCTATTACCTCTACGACCGGGCGGCGGGGACGGCCGAGTTCCTGTTCACCAACCGGGCCGAGCTGGAGGGGCTGCCGCTGGCCAAAATGCGCCCGGCGGTTGTGCCCGCCCGCGACGGGCTGAACCTCGTCGTCTATTACACTCTACCGCCGGACAGCGACAGCGACGGCGACGGCATCCCCGACGCGCCGCGGCCGATGGTCTTCCTGCCCCACGGCGGCCCATGGGGGCGCGACGCCTGGGGCTTCCACGGCTGGCATCAATGGCTGGCCAACCGCGGCTATGCCGTGCTGTCGGTCAACTTCCGCTCGTCCACCGGCTTCGGCAAGGCGTTTACCAACGCCGGCGACTTCGAGTGGGGCGGCAAAATCCTGGCCGACCAGCAGGACGGCGTGCAGTGGGCCATTGCCCAGGGCATTGCCGACCCGGCCCGCGTGGCCGTCATGGGCGGCAGCTTCGGCGGCTTCTCGACGCTGGCCGGGCTGACCTTTTACCCGGAGGTCTTCGCCTGCCGCGTGGACATCGTCGGCCCGTCGAACCTGATCACCCTGCTGGAGACGATCCCGCCCTACTGGCAGCCGATGATTGAGCTGTTCACAACGCGCGTGGGCGACCACCGCACTGAAGCGGGACGGGCGCTGTTGCGGGCGCACTCGCCGCTGACCTACGTCGATCGCATCGTCCGGCCGCTGCTCATTGCTCAGGGGGCCAATGACCCGCGCGTCAAGCAGGCCGAGAGTGACCAGATCGTCAGCGCCATGCAGGCCAGGGGCATCCCGGTGGCCTACGCCCTTTACCCCGACGAGGGCCACGGCTTCGCCCGGCCGGAGAACAACCTGTCGTTCGCGGCCCTGGCGGAGGCGTTCCTGGCCCGTTGCCTGGGCGGCCGGGCCGAGCCGATTGGCGACGACCTGGCCGGCAGCAGCCTGACCGTGCCGGTGGGGGCAGAGGAAGTGCCGGGGTTGGCCGCGGCGTTGGCGAAGGCGGGGGCGGCTGGCTGATCGCCTCAGAGGCGCGACGCCTCGTCTTGGAGCGCGGCCAGCCACGCCTCCACCTGCGCGGCGACTTCCGGTCGCCGCAGCAGGTCGAGGTGATTCATGCCGTAGCCGATCCAGCTATTTGTCTCGTCGAACGGCAGGTTGCGGGCTGGGTCGGCGTGGCGGCCGAGGGCGCTGTCGAGGGGCACCAGGCCATCGCCCACCAGCCGGTCGCGCAACGAGTCCGCCGATTGCCCCAGCATGGCCGCGGCGGCAAAGCAATGCACGCCGGGCGGCAGGGGCATCGGCGTGCGACTGTCGGGCACGTGGGCGAAGCGGTCGCGGCCGTGCCAATCTTCGTCGAGCAAATTGCCGTGGCGCAGATCGGTGATGCCGGCGCTGCGACCCTGACCCAGCCGCGCAAAAGGGGCTACGTAGGGCGTCGCCGCCATGAGGACGTTGATCCAGTTGCCGCCGCGCTCCAGGGGCGCGCCGTGGTGGGGCGCGCCCAGAAAGACCAGCGCCCGCAGCCGGGCGGGCCAGGCGTGGCCGGCGACCGCGCCGGCATGGCCGGCGCTGCGGGCCACCAGCCCGCCCATGCTGTGGCCGATGAGGACAAGCTCCGTCACGGGCCGGGGCCACGCGCCGATGAGCGCCTCCAGATGGTCGGCCAGGTCGCGGCCGTTGGTGGAGATGTGGCGGCCGGAGTTGTAGTCAAGCGCCAGCGGCGTGTAGCCGAGGTTACCGGCCAGCGTCGCGCCCAGGCCCCCCGCGTCCCAGGCGAGGTCGTTCATGCACAGACCGTGGACAAGCACCACCAGCTTGTCGCCCGACGGATAGGCCGCGGCCAGCGCCTCGCGCGTCAGCGCCAGCGGCGCGCCGTCGCGGCGGAAGGTCATCGTCTCGGCCAGCGGGTTGCCGCTGTCGCTTAGGTAATCGCCCATGACCCCGTTGAGCGCCGCCAGGGCGAGACGCCGTTCGGGCGAGGCGTCGCGCGAGCCGAGCAAGGGCGTCAGTTGCGCCAGGGCGGCGTCGATGCCGCTGCCCAGGAAGCGCGTCATGCTGCGGATGGTGCGGTAGGTCAGGGGAGCGACACCGTTGGGCTTGTCGGCCGGGGCGACGCCAATGTGGACGGCCTCCACCAGGTCGGTCACGCCCGCGGTGGCGTCGGTCAGCAGCCGGGCGAGGGCGCGCAGGTCAGACGGGTGGAGATGAGCATGTTTGGTCGGCGTTGCGTCGGGCATGAGGGGATGGTACCGGACTTGACGGCCGGCGCAAGGTACGGACGTGCCGGCGTGTGCGTCCTGCCTGGAGGGGCTGCCACGCAGGTCTGCGCCGACGGTTGCCCGGGCTTTTCCAAAGTCACCCCCGGCGCACTCACCTGTCAGGTCAATGGCCGGTTTGGTTTCTGGCAACGGGGTGTTATGATGAGCCGGTTTGAGGCTCATGTCGCTCGTAGTCCGGTTGTTAAACCGGAAGGAGAATCAGCCATGCAGATCGAACTTCTCTACCGTCCGGCCTTCTCGCTGGGCGTCATCCACCTCGACGGCGGTGAACAGGTGCGCGTCGAGGCGGCGTCGATGGTCAGCATGTCGCCGGGCATCACCCTGGAGACGGCCGCCACCGGCGGCTTCCTCAAGTCCATTAGCCGCGCCGTTCTGGGCGGCGAAAGCTTCTTCCAGAACACCTACCTGGCCCCGCCCGGCGGCGGCAAGATCGCTGTGGCCCCGGCTCTGACTGGCGACCTGATGGTCCTCGAACTCCACGACGAGACCCTGCTCGTCCAGTCCGGCTCCTACCTGGCCTCGGCCCTGACCATCACCACCGACACCAAATGGAGCGGGGCCAAGACGTTCTTCGCCTCCGAGGGCCTGATCATGCTGCGGGCGCAGGGCACGGGGCCACTGCTGTTGTCGTCCTATGGGGCTATCCACGAGATGAATCTGGCCGCCGGCGAATCAATCACCATCGACACCGGCCATCTGGTTGCCTTCACCCAGGACATCGGCTTCCAGGTGCGCAAGATCGGCGGCCTGAAGTCCACCCTGTTCAGCGGCGAAGGCCTGGTCGTTGACCTGACCGGCCCCGGCCGCGTCCTGGCCCAGACGCGCTCGACTGACCAATTCCTGAGCTGGCTCATCCCCAAGCTGCCGCATACGAGCAGCAGCAGCAGCTAGGGTGAATGGGGGCTAGAAGAAGGGGCCAGGGGCCAGGGGCCAGGGGCCAGGGGCCAGGGGCCAGGTTCCAGGGGACGAGCGTTCTTCGCTGGGCCTTGCCTCTTCTACTGGCCAGAGAGGGCAGACCTGCGTGTCTGCCC
>DAOSMQ010000236.1:0-1161 GCA_035372725.1 Promineifilum sp. (SeqCode) | reverse complement strand
CATATCATCACTGGCGCAAGCGAGGCAACACCCACATGGATACCCAACCAGCATTGAGCATCAGCGGCCTGACCAAGTCATATGGCCGGGTCCCGGCCCTGCGCGGCGTCGATCTGGAAGTCGGCCGCGGCGAGATCTTCGGCTTCCTCGGCCCCAACGGCGCGGGCAAGACCACCACCATCCGCTGCCTGCTCGACCTCATTCGCCCCGACGGGGGCACGGCAAGCGTCCTGGGGCTTGACCCACAGGCCGACGCCGTGGCCGTCCGCCGCCGCGTCGGCTACCTGCCCGGCGAACTCAGCATCGAGCCGAACCTGACCGCCGAGCGCGCCCTGCGCGACCTGGCCGAGCTGCGCGGCGGGGTGGAGTGGGCCTTTGTGCGCGAGGTGGCCGGGCGGCTGCAACTGGACTTGCGGACGGCGGTCAAGAACATGTCCAAGGGCAACAAGCAGAAGGTCGGCGTTGTCGCCGCGCTGATGGGCCGGCCGGAGTTGCTGCTGCTCGATGAACCGACGTCGGGCTTGGACCCGCTGATGCAGCAGGAGGTCTACCGGCTGCTGCGGGAAGCGCGGGCGAATGGGGCGACGGTCTTCTTCTCGTCCCACATCATCAGCGAGGTGGAGGCCATCGCCGAGCGCGTGGCCATCATCCGCGACGGCCGCATCGCCGAGACGCTGGCTCCGCATGACCTCGTCAGCCGGTCGGTGCGGCGGGTACGGGTGCGCTTCGGCGCGCCGGTGGACACGATGGGGCTGGCCGTCCTGCGCGGCGTGACCCATCTGGAGATCCACGGCGACGGCAACGCGCCCGGCCGTGCCCCGGCCATCACCCTGCAAATTGAAGGGGAGATGGACGGGCTGGTGAAGGCGCTGGCCGCTTACCCGGTCGTCGATCTGGAGACGGAGCGGCCGTCGCTGGAGGAAATCTTCCTGACGCTCTACCAGGAAAGTTAGGAGGCGAGGGACATGACAGGACTGTGGGCGGAATTCCGGCACACGTTGCGCCGCCTGCGCGGGCAAATCCTCGGCTGGGGCATCGGCCTGGCGCTCTACGGGCTGGCGATGGGCCTGATGTACGACGGCATCCAGAACATCACCGGGCTAGACGAAATGCTGGCCAGTTACCCGCGCGAGCTGCTGGCCTTCTTCGGCGACATGGCCG
>DAOSMQ010000235.1:2088-4770 GCA_035372725.1 Promineifilum sp. (SeqCode) | reverse complement strand
CCGCTGCCGGCCGAGAGCGTGCCCCTGAGCGCGGCCAACGGCCGGGTGACAGCCGCCGGCGTCTGGGCGCGCCTCTCCTCGCCCCACTACCACGCCGCGGCCATGGACGGTTACGCCCTGCGCGCCGCCGACACCGTGGGCGCGTTGGATGCCGCGCCGCGCCACTTCGCCCTTGTAGCCGCCGGCAAGACCCCGGCCAGCGCCGGCGACCCGGCCGGCGAGGCGCCACCCGCCCAGCCGGTTAACACCGGCCACCCGCTGCCGCCGTGGGCCAATGCCGTCGTGATGATCGAGGATGTCCAGCCGGTGACGCTGGCCGGCGGCCGGGCGGGCATCGCCCTGCGCGCCGCCCTGCCGCCGTGGCAGCACGTCCGGGCTATGGGCGAGGATATGGTCGCCACCGAGCTGGTCTTGCCCGCTAACCACCGGCTGCGGCCGGTCGATCTGGGCGCGCTGGCCGGGGCGGGGCACGCCGCCGTGGATGTCTACCGCCGGCCGCGCGTGGCCATCCTCCCCACCGGCTCGGAATTGGTGGCCGTGGAGGCGGGCGAGCCGTCGCCGGGCCAGATCATCGAGTACAACTCGCTGGTGCTGGCGGCGCAGGTGGCCGAGTGGGGCGGCGAGGCGACACGCTGGCCCATCGTCCCCGACGACTTCGACGCCATCGTGGCCGCCGTCCGCGCCGCGGCAGCCGGCCACGACCTCATCCTGCTCAACGCCGGCTCTTCGGCCGGCAGCGAGGACTACGCCGCTCATGTCGTCGCCGTCCTCGGCCGGCTGCTGGTGCATGGCGTCGCCGTCCGGCCGGGCCATCCGGTCATTCTGGGCATGGTTCGCCGGCAAGGTGACGAAATGACGGCCAACAAAACGGGGGAGCACCGTCCGCCGGTCGTGCCCATCATCGGCGTGCCTGGCTACCCGGTCAGCGCGGCGCTGACCGGGGACATCTTCGTCGAGCCGCTGCTGGCCCGTTGGCGCGGCCAGCCGGCCTACCAGCCGCCAACGCTCCAGGGGACGCTGACGCGCAAGCTGAGCAGCCACACCGGCGACGAGGACTACGTGCGCGTCGTCGTCGGCCAGGTGGGCGAGCGAACGACGGTGACGCCCATCAGCCGCGGCGCGGGGGTGATCACCTCGCTGGTGCGGGCCGATGGCATCGTCCGCAGCCCCCGTTTCAGCGAGGGCGAGGATGCCGGAGCGACCGTCACCGTCCACCTCTACCGCGACCCACGCGAGATCGCCCGCGGCCTGGTGGCCATCGGCAGTCACGACCTGGCCCTCGATCTGCTGGCGCAATTCCTGGCCGAGCGCTACGAGGGGCTGCGGCTCGTCTCGGCCAACGTCGGCAGCCTCGGTGGGCTGACGGCGCTACGGCGCGGCGAGGCCCATCTGGCGGGCACGCATCTGCTGGACCCGGCGACGGGCGAGTACAACACGGCCTACGTCCGGCGCTATCTGCCCGGGCAGCCCGTCGTCCTGGTGACGCTGGCCGGCCGCGAGCAGGGCTGGATGGTGCCGCGCGGCAACCCCAAGAGGCTGAGCGGCTGGGCCGACGCCGCCCGGCCCGACGTGACCCTGGTCAACCGCCAGCGCGGCGCGGGCACGCGGGTGCTGCTGGACTACGAACTGGGCCGGCTGAACATCGACCCGGCGGCCGTGCGCGGCTATGAGCGCGAGGAGTATACCCATCTGGCCGTGGCCGCGGCGGTGGCCTCCGGCGCGGCCGACGCGGGGCTGGGCATCCAGGCCGCGGCGCGGGCGCTGCGGCTCGACTTCGTGCCCCTGGCCCATGAGCCGTATGAACTGGCCATCCCCCAGCCGGTCTACGACAGTGAGCGGCTGCGCCCGCTGCTGGACTTGCTGGCCGGCGACGCCTTCCGCGCTGCCGTAGCGGCCATGCCCGGCTACGACACCGCGATCATGGGCGCGAGACGACTGATCGCGTAGACAGGCCCAACGCCAACGCGAGGATGCCCACGGTTGGGCATCCTCGCGTTACGGCGTCTGAGCGCTGACGCGCCCGACGTTCTAGCTTCTTACTGCTCCCTTGCGGGAATTATTCTGCGGGTGGGCAATCGCCCCTCTTAACGGGAACCTGCGGCCGCGCGCTCGTTGATGCCGATGGCCAGGCGGCCGTCGGCCAGTTGCGTCAGCAGCTTGTTGGCCTCGCCTTCCTCGTCCAATGTCGTCTGGAGCAGGTCAACCATATCCTTCATGCCCAGCACTTCGGCGTGGGCGCGCGCCGTGCCATAGCCGGCGATCTCGTAGTGCTCCACGCGCTGGGCCGCGCCGATGAGCGCCGCATCCAGGATGTCCGGGCTGGTGACATCTTCGATGGCCGACTCACCTTCTTCGATGAGGCCCTGCATGCCCTTGCACTTCTCACGGCCGGGGCCTTTGCCAATCTGCTTCAAGGCTGCGTCGAGACGGGCGACGTGATTCTCGGTCTGTTTCAGATGCTGTGTGAAAGCCCGCTTCAGTTCAGAGTTGCTGGCCGCCGCGGCCATCTTCGGCAGCGCTTCCACAAGTTGAACCTCGGCGCTGCGCAGGTCTTGCAGGTCATGGGCAAACAGATCTTCCATGGTCGTAATTTTCATCATATACCTCCGGTTGGAAATAGGGCCACTGTCATCGCCCGGCGAAGCGGGGCACAATGGCCGGCCTTCGCTCTTTGATTCGTTT
>DAOSMQ010000235.1:0-1988 GCA_035372725.1 Promineifilum sp. (SeqCode) | reverse complement strand
TCTTTGATTCGTTTGTCAGTTTAAGGCCTAGCGAAGGCAAAATCTATGTGCCCACGGGAAGGAAGGGGTATAAGAGAGGGTACATTCCCGCCGTTTTGCCAGACTTAGCCGACCTGACAGGTCTAGGGCGGCGCTAGATTTCGTAGCGGTAGTGAATCAGGTAGCTGACATAGTAGCGTCCCTGCCAGCGCTCGACGCCGACGACCCACGTGCCCCAGTCGAACTCCTGCCCGGCCGGCGCGGGCCGATAAGCACTATAGAAGTGGACGGCCTCATACCCCTCCGGCAAGATCACCATTCCCGTCGTCGGGCCGTGAACGATCTGGTCGCATGTCCACTGCGTTGCCCCCAGCAGATCTTTGGTCAGGAAGGGCAGCATCACCTCGCTGAACGTGCCCCTGACTGGCTGGCCGCTGCCCTCGCTCACGCCCCAGTCGACGGCGTCACGCGCCCGATCTTTAAAGATGTCCTTGATCTCAGCCTCGCGGACGAGCACCTCCTCGTTCCACCAGTTGAGCCGCAGGCGCAGGCCGCGCGTAGGGTGCACTAGTTCGTTCAGCTGCCGGGCGTCCTCGGCCGCGATGGCCGTTTGCAGGCGGGTCAACAACTCGCCCACGGCCGGGTCGGCGCAGAACGTCGCCCCATCAATGCTCTCGGTCAGAAAGCGGCTATTGACGTAGCCGCTGCCCACAGACGTGTCTACCGGCAACCAGAAACCGCCGCCGCGCACGGACTGTCCCTCGCCGGCAGCGACGATACCAGTCGCGTTCGGCGGCAACTGACCGACGACGGCCGAGTCGCTGTCGGGCTGACGGCGGATGTTGAGGGCGTCGTTGGCAGCCACAAAGGCAACGCGATAGGCCGCGGCGACCGGCTCCGGGGGCACGGCGGTGGGCGTCGCCGTGGGCGGTACAGCCGTGGGCGGCACAGCCGTGGGCGGCACGGCGGTGGGCGGCACGGCCGTGGGCGGCACAGCCGTGGGCGGCACGGCCGTCGCCGTGGCCAGCACCGCCGTTGGCGGCGGGGGCAGGGTGTGGGTGGGCAGCGCCGCGGGGGCAGTTGCCGTCACAGTCTGTTGGCCGGCGACGGTCG
This sequence comes from Promineifilum sp. (SeqCode), assembly GCA_035372725.1. GTDB lineage: Bacteria > Chloroflexota > Anaerolineae > Promineifilales > Promineifilaceae > Promineifilum. Next base: position 896 of record DAOSMQ010000235.1, on the reverse strand, counting down.
TCGCCGCGGCCGTGGGGATGACCAGATCGGGCGGCTCATTGCCGCCGCAGGCCGTCAGCAGCGCCAGCAGCGCGGCTATGGCCAGAACCAATGGCCAGACGCGCCGCCCGGCCACTCCTTCTGCAAAAATACGCTTGAACATAAGACCTCTCGCCTCAAGATAATCGACTGACTGCCGGGTTGCGACTGACGATCCAGTCGGGCAGCCTCTCGCCGGCCACAGGCGGCCGGCGACCAGTTACTTACAATGAAGTGACGCTACCTAAGGCGTAGAGGTTCCGAAGACGAAAGGCGCGTAGGGCACGCGTAGGCCAGCCGTCCACCGCTGGCTACCAGTCCTACAAATTGAACTTGATGTTGATGACGTCGCCGTCCTGAACGATGTAGGTCTTGCCTTCCTGCCGCAGCTTGCCGGTGTTGCGGGCCTGGGACAGACCGCCCAGGGCAACCAGGTCATCGTAATGCACCACTTCGGCGCGGATGAAGCCCTTGGCCAGGTCGGTGTGGATGACCCCGGCGGCGTCGACGGCCGTGGCCCCGCGCTTCACCTCCCAGGCGCGCACCTCGTCCTCGCCGACGGTGAAGAACGATTGCAGGCCCATCAGGTCATAGCTCAGATGGATCACCCGGTCGAGGCCCAACTCACCCACGCCATACTCCTCCATGAACAGCGCCAGCGAGTCGGCGTCGCCGGCGGCGCTGAGTTGGCCCAGGTCCATCTCCAGCCGGCCGCGGATGTTGGCGACGATGGTCTGCGGGTAGTTGTAAGCGGGGTCGATCTCGTTCTGGTCGTCGCCGATGTTGATCAGCACGACCTTGGGCTTCAGGGTCAGGAGGCCGTAGCCGCGCAGTCCCTTGAGTTGCTCCTCGCTCAGGTCGAGGACGCGCAGCGGCTG
>DAOSMQ010000234.1:0-4799 GCA_035372725.1 Promineifilum sp. (SeqCode) | reverse complement strand
GACCGCCACAGCGGTTCCGGCTGCGCCGATGGCCGCCCCGGCCCCGACGGCTGGTATCCGGAGCAGCGGCTGACGCTGGGGCAGGCGCTCTACGCCTTCACGGGCGCGGCGGCGCTGACCAGTGGGCAGAGCGCCCAGCAGGGCAGCATCGCCCCCGGCAAACTGGCCGATCTCACCATCTTCGACCGCGATCCTTTCGCCGCGCCCGCCGACGAGTTGCTCAGTATGAGTATCGCTGCGACGATGGTCGGCGGTCAGTTCCGCTATCGACGGATCTAAAAGGGGCGGAGCAGTCGTTGACCCGCTCCGCCCCCTCTTGTCGGCCGGCGGCCGGAGAATCGCTCCTGGGCGCTAGAGAACGCCGCGCTTGGTCTCGGCCACCAGATGATCGACAACGGCCCGCAGCGCCTCCTCGCAGTTGTCATCGCCGCCGTGCTCGCGATAGACGCGCAGCTGGCGGTCGGCGCTGGTGCCGTCGCGCAAGATGTTGAAGACGTGGGCCACTTCCTGGCGGCTGTCCAGATCATCGACGACGTCGTCTACCAATTCGACTAGCTCGCCCACCAGATGGGGCAGCGGCACCGACTGCTGGATGCCGAAGTCGATCAGCTCGCCGTCGATGCCGTAGCGCACCGCCCGCCACTTGTTTTCGGTGATGTGGACGTGGCGATACTGCCGCCAGGTCATGTTCTGCTGCCGCAGCTTCAGCAACTTGGCGCAAATGGCCTGAAACAGGGCAGCGATGCAAATACAGTCATCGACTGAGGTGCAGATGTCGGCGATGCGGAACTCCATCGTCGGGAAAATGGGGTGCGGCCGGATGTCCCACCAGATTTTGGCCCGCTTGTCCAGCTTGCCGAACGCGCCAACCCGCTCCAGCATCGTCTCGTAGTCCTTGTAATCGGCCCAGGAGATGAACGAGTGGGGGATGCCTGTGCGCGGCAAGGATTGGAAGACGACGCTGCGATAGGACTTCAGGCCGGTGTTCTGGCCGCGCCAGAAAGGCGAACTGGTCGACAGGGCCAGCAGATGGGGAATGAAGTAGCGCGCCTGATTCATCGTGGCGATGAGCAGTTCGCGCGACTCCGGGTCGCTGCCGAAGCCAACGTGGACGTGCATGCCGAAGATGAGCAATTGGCGGGCGACGCCCTGCATGTCGTCCAGCAGTTCCTTGTAGCGCGTGCCCTCAGTGATGATCTGGTCTTCCCAGCGGGCGAACGGGTGGGTGGAGGCCGCAGCGATCAGCAGGCCGTTCTCGGCGGCCAGTTCCAGCACCTCGCGCCGCAGGCGGACGATCTCCGCCCGCGCCTCCTTGATGTTGCGACAGATGTGGCTGCCGACCTCGACCTGTGATTGCATCAGTTCCGGCTTCAGGTCTAGCCTTCTCGCCCGCGCCTGGTCCTGGGTCAGCAACTCGCTGATGTAGGTGCGCAGGTCGCGCGTCTCCGGATCGATGATCTGGTACTCTTCCTCAATGCCGAGGGTCAGCGGTTGCTTAGGGACGGCCATCTTCTACCTCCTGCTCACATAGTGATCGCGGATTATAGGCAGGGCGCGAGCCGGCGTCTAGAGACGGCGCAAATACTCGACCAGCAGGCGCACGCCGAAGCCCGTGCCGCCGGCGGGGGCGTAGTCGCCGACCTTCGCCAACAGGGCCATGCCGGCGATGTCCAGGTGTGCCCAGGGGTAGTCGGTGAACTCGCGCAGGAAAACGGCCGACGTGCCCACGCCACCGCTGCGCCCGCCGCTGTTCTTCATGTCGGCCACATCGGAGTTGATCGTCCGGCGGTAGTCCTCGTAGAGTGGCAGGGGCCAAAGGCGCTCGTAGGTCGCATCGGCAGCGGCCAGCAACTGGTCGCGCAAAGCGTCGTCGTTGCAGAACAGCCCGGCGGCCACGCCCTCGCCCAGAGCCACGACGCACGCGCCCGTCAGCGTGGCCAGGTCAATGACCGCGCTGGGCTGGTATTGCCCGGCATGTACCAGCGCGTCGGCCAACACCATCCGCCCTTCGGCGTCGGTGCTGATGATCTCAATCGTTTTGCCGTTGCTGGCGGTGATGACGTCGGCCGGGCGATAGGCCGCGGCGTCGGGCATGTTCTCGGTGCAGGGGGTGATGCCGACGACGTGCAGGGGCAGCCCCAACCGGCCGACGACTTCCATCGCCCCGAAGACGGCCGCCGCCCCGCCCATGTCGCTCTTCATGTCGCCCATGCCCGCGCTGGGCTTGATGGAAATGCCGCCGGTGTCGAAGGTGATGCCCTTGCCGACGAGGACGACGGTCGGCAGGTCGGCGCGGCCGGCGTTGTGCTCCAGGATGATGAACGCCGGCGGCTCGCCCGCGCCCTGGGCCACGGCCAGGAACGCCCCCATCTGGCGCTCGGCTGCCCAGGCCCGGTCACCGACGGTGACGCCCAGACCATGAGCCGTCGCCATCGCCCGCGCCCGCTCGGCCAGGAGCGTCGGCGTGGCCACGTTGGGCGGCATGTTGACCAGGTCGCGGGCCAGCGTCACGCCCGCGGCCACGGCCTCGCCCAGCGCCGCGCCGGCGCGAACGGCCTCCAGGCGGCCGGCGTCGCGCTCGACGATGGTCAGCGTGTCGATGTCGTTCTGTGATTCGCGCTTCTTGGGGGCGTCATAGCGATAGGTGGCCAGCAAGGCCCCTTCGACAGTCGCCTGTGTCGCCGCGGTGGCATCCTGGCCGCCAATGCCCGCGCCGTGGACGATGGTGGCCACCTGCCGGGCGTTCAGGTCGCGGGCGCGCTTGACCGCCGCGGCCGACGCCCGCCGGATGCCCTCCAGGTCGAACGACTCCGCCTTGCCCAGCCCAACGACGAGCACGCGCCGGGCGGCAATGGCCCCGCGCGGGTAGAGCACGGCCACTTCGCCGGCCTTGCCCTTCAGGTCGCCGCCGGCAATGAGGTCGCTGATGGCCCCACCGAGGGCCTGATCGACCGCGCCAGTCGCCCCGCCGGGCGTCGTGACGCCCTCGAACAGGTTGACGATGATCGTATCGGCCGCGCCGGACTCGATACTGCCTTGTTGCACATGGATTTCCATCGTTTGCTCCTTAGGCCGCCGATGCTGCGGCGTCTTTTCATTGGCGGCAATTCTACCCCTTGTGCGGTACTCGACAATGAACCACGGCAGCGCTATCCTCCCCGGTGGGGCGCGCGGACACACCCACGCCGCCACATCCGCGAGGAGGTTGATACCACATGGAGTTGCTGATTATCGGCGGCACGCGCTTTCTCGGTCGTGCTCTGGTCGATGAGGCCCGCGTCGCCGGCCACACGGTGACGCTGTTCAACCGCGGGCGCTCCAACCCGGCCCTCTACCCCGACGTGGAGCAACTCCACGGCGACCGCGACGGCGGCCTGGCCGCGCTGGCCGGGCGGCGCTGGGACGCGGCCATTGATACCTGCGGCTACGTGCCCCGCGTGGTGCGCGCCGCGGCCGAATTCCTGGCCCCGGCCATCGATCACTACACCTTCATCTCCACCATGTCCGTCTACGCCGAACCGCTGGCCGAGGGCACGGACGAAGCCGCCCCGGTGGGGACGATTCCCGACGAGAGCATCGAAGAGATCACCGGCGGATCGTATGGCCCGCTGAAGGCCCTGTGCGAGCGGGCGGCCACGGAGGCGATGGACGGCCGCGCCCTGCACGTGCGCTCCGGCCTGATCGTCGGCCCCCACGACGCCAGCGACCGCTTCAGCTACTGGCCGGCGCGCGTCGCCCGCGGCGGCGAGGTGCTGGCCCCGGTCTCGCCCGATTATGGCGTGCAGTTCATCGACGTGCGCGACCTGGCCGCGTGGACGTTGCGGGCCACCGCGGCGCGGCTGACCGGTGCTTACAACGTCACCGGGCCGGAGCGGCCTCTGCCCATCGGCCGCCTGCTCGACGCCGCCCGCGACCTGACCGGCAGCGACGCCCGCTTTACCTGGGTGCCGGATGACTTTCTGACGGCCCATGACGTTGGCCCCTACGTGGAGTTGCCGCTGTGGGTTCCGGCCGACGCCGGCGGCTTCAACAGCTTCAACATCAACCGGGCGCTGGCCGCGGGGCTGACCTTCCGGCCGGTAACGGAGACCATCGCCGACACGCTGGCCTGGCTGGCGACGCGCCCGGATGATACAGTCTGGCGGGCCGGCCTGACGGCCGAACGCGAGGCGCAATTGCTGGCCGAGTGGCACACTGCTAACGGCTGACAACGGCAAACCCTTGTCATCGCCAGGCAGGGCTTTGCCAAAGTCACCCCCGGCGCGCCGACCTGACAGGTAGGGGCCACGCATGGGACTGCCACCAGAGAACGACTGGCCGCCCAACTGTCAAGTCAATGGTTGCTCGACGACTTTGGGAAAACCCTGTCATCGCTAGGCCGTCGCGCTGATTGCAGTACAATATTCCTACCCACCCATTTCCTAAGGAGTGTCGCATGTTAGTCGGCGTACCAAAAGAGATCAAGGATAACGAATACCGTGTGGCCATGACGCCCGCGGGTGTGCAGCAGCTCATCGAGCAGGGCCACACCGTGCTGGTCGAGACTAAGGCCGGCGATGGCAGCCGCTTTCCCGATGAGCAGTACGCGCGCGTCGGGGCCAAGATCGTGCCCACCGCGACCGACGCCTGGGGCGCGGAGATGGTCGTCAAGGTCAAAGAACCCATCGCCGTGGAGTACCCCTTCCTGCGCTCTGACCTGGTGTTGTTCACCTATCTACACCTGGCCGCGGAGGAAAAGCTCACCAAGGCGATGCTCGATTCCGGCGTCACCGGCATCGCCTATGAAACCGTCGAAGCGC
>DAOSMQ010000233.1:1522-4800 GCA_035372725.1 Promineifilum sp. (SeqCode) | reverse complement strand
CCCATCCTGTTTCCCTTCCTATTCTACCCCTATAGGGACATACTAGGTGGGCGGCGAACGGTAGCCTGATAGCGACGAGGCTTGGGGCCGCCCACCTGTCAGGTCATGAGTCAATTGGCGACAACTGAAAAGCCCCGTCCCCAGAGACGGGTTGCCAACCCGTCCTACACGCCTGTGCTATAATGTGGCCATGCCCTACGACACCTCCGTTCTCGACCGCGCCCTGGCCGAGCGCCGCGCCGAATGGGAACGCCGGCGACAGGCCATGCTGGCCAGGGTGCTGGCGGTGCTGGACGAATGGCTGCCGCGCTTCGGCGTGCGGGAAGCGTACATCTTCGGCTCGCTGGCCCAACCGGGGCGCTACCACGCCGAATCCGACATCGACATCGCCGTCGTCTGGGAGGATCGCCGCGACTTCTTCGGCATGGCCGGTGAAGTGTCCCGTGCGCTGGGCCAGGACATCGACATCCTGCCACTGGAAAAGATTCCGTTTGCCGACAAGATCAGACGGGAGGGGCTACGATGGGTGAGCAAGGTCTGAGCGCGATACGTTCCACGCTGACAAACCAGATCGCGCTCATTGACGGACTGCTGACGAGGGTTCTCGAAAGGGCCGCGCGCATCGAGTCGGGCGACCCCGGTCACGTCGAGAGCACGGCGTTTCAGGTCAACAACTACTACAGCGTCGTTGAAGACCTGCTACGCATCGTGGCCGCCGCGTTTGAGAACAACATCACCGATGTCTCTCGTTGGCATAGCGAACTCATCGACCGCATGGCCCTGGACATTCCCGGAGTGCGCCCGCCCCTATTGTCAACCACGACAGCGGCGCGGCTGCATCGCCTGCGCAGCTTCCGCCACTTCTTTCGCCACGCCTATCGGGTTGATCTCGATGCCGGCGAGGTCATGGATAACGTCGAGCGCGTGCGCGACGTTCACCCCCATCTAGTGGCCGATCTGGATCGTTTCCTGCTCCAACTCGGCGCGGGGTAGCACCGGCTGGCCGCGCTCGCCGCGCCAGGCCACCAGCGCCAGCGCCAGGGCCAGCACGTCTGTGCCGGCGACGGCCAGCATGACCACGCGCAGCGCCGCCGCCTGATAGGCCGGCGGCGCGGTCGTGGCCCCGCCGGCCAGGATGCCGCCCGCGTCCCGGAAGATGACCGCCGCCCACAGCGCCCCCAGTAGCGCCAGCCCCATCGTCTGCCCCATCGACCGCGTCAGCGACATCAGCGCCGAGGCCACGCCCAGCCGGTTGGGCGGCGCGGTGCCCATCGTGGCGCTGTTGTTGGGCGAGTTGAACAGGCCGATGCCGACCCCGATAAGCGCGTAGCGCCACATGAAACCGACGGCCGTCGTCTCCGTGCCCAGCGTCGCCATGACCGCATACCCCAGAGCGATGACGGCCAGGCCCGCTACGGTGATCGGCCGGCTGCCCATCCGGTCGCTCAGGGTGCCGGAAATGGGCGCGACGATGCCCATGGCCAGCGGCAAGACCACCAGCAACAGGCCGACTTGCTGCACGTTGTAGCCCAGCACCTCTTCCAGGTAGAACGGGATGAGGATGGCCGACCCCTGGCCGATGAAGACCAGGAAGCCGGTGGCCAGGTTGACGGAGAAAACGGGGTTGCGGAATAGCTCCAGGTCGATGATCGGCTGCGGGTGGCGGCGCTGGATGACGATGAACGCGACGAGGAAGAAGACGCCAAAGACGAATTGCATGATCGCTATCCGATCGGTGAAGCCGCTCTGTTGGGCCGTCGTCAGGCTCAGCAGGATGCCCAGCAGGGCCAGGCACAGCGTCGCCGCGCCGGCCAGGTCGAAGCGCTGGTTGCCCGGCGGCCGCGCCAGGGGCACGTGGCGCAGTGTCAGATAGACGCCCAGGAAGCCGATGGGCACGTTGACGAAGAAGATCCAGTGCCACGACAGATTTTCGATGATGATGCCGCCCAGCGTCGGGCCGGCGACAATGCCGATGGAGACGATGGTGCCGGCCACGCCCAAAGCCCGGCCGCGCTCGCCCGGCGGGAAGGCGTCGGTGACGATGGCCAGGCCCAGCGCCAGGATCAGCGCCGCGCCGACGCCTTGCAGGACGCGCGCGCCGATGAGCCAGCCGACCGTCGGCGACAGCCCGCACAGCAGCGAGCCGATGGTGAAGACGACGAAGCCGGGCAGGTAGAGCTGCTTGCGGCCGTACATGTCCGCCAGCCGGCCGACGACGGGTAACAGCGTCGTCAACGTCAGCAGATAGGCCAGCACGACCCATTGCACAATGGCAAACTCGGTGCGCAGGTCGATGACCAGCGTTGGCAGGGCGACGCTGACGATGCTGCCGTCGATGGTGGCCAGGAAGATACCCATGGCCACGGCCGACATGACCAACCATTTGCGGCTATAGTCGCGTTCCACAGCGACAGCCGCGGTTGAAGGCTCTCTCTGCATAGCCGACATCCTACTCTTGCAGCGTCAGCGACGCCGCGGCCGACTCGATGCCCTGGAGGTGTTCGGCGCGGCTGTGATAGTGCAACCGCCACATCTCGCGGCGTGGGTGCTCGACGTATTCGAAGCGGGTGACGCCGGTGTTCTTGCACCATACCTCGCAGCGCCGCCACGGGCCGATGTTGAAGATGTGGTCGAAGCTTAGCTCGATGACGCCGCCGTGGCAGACGGCAACGACGACCTGATTGCGGTGGCGCTCGACCATATCCTCGACGAACGCGCCCACGCGCGTGCGGAAGTGCATCAGGCTCTCGCCGCCTTCGCGCCCCGGCGTGACGGACGCAAAGGGCCGCTCGCTGCCCCAGTAATCGCTATACTCCGGCAGGTCGTCGCTCGGCCAGGGCAAATGGTCGGCGCGGTTGTTGCCGATCTCGCGCAGGCGGTCGTCGTTGGTGATGGCCACGCCGTAGGCCGCGGCGACATAGGCGGCCGTCTCCTGTGCCCGGTGCATGGTGCTGGCGTAGAGCGCGTCGATGCTGATGATCTCCGTCGGCATCCACTGGCCCAGAGCGGCGGCCTGCCGGTGGCCCAGGTCGGTCAGGCCGGTGTCTTGATTGCCCCCGCTCCAGTCCTTGAGGTTGACATAACTTTGCCCGTGACGGATCAAGTAGAGATGCATAACACTTCCTTGCGGCCGGTTAGCGGCGCGCGTCGAGAAACGACCCGACGGCCACTCCTAGCGCTGTGCCCAAAGCCAGGCCCAGGGCCAGATTGCCTTTCATCTGGCCAAAGACGACGCCCAACGCCGCGCCGATGGCGATGGCCAGGCCCATATACTGCCC
>DAOSMQ010000233.1:0-1422 GCA_035372725.1 Promineifilum sp. (SeqCode) | reverse complement strand
GACGCCCTGACGGACGAAGAGCGGGCAGAGGTAGATGCCTATGTGGCCGCCAACCCGGCGGCGCGCGCCCGGCTGAGCGCGGCGCTGGCCGGCGCGGCGGCGCTGGTCGAACTTAGCACGCCGCTGGCCCCCGCGCCGGAGGTGAAGGCGCGGCTGATGGCCCGCGTTGAGGCGGACGCGGCGAGGGCGACCGACGACCGGCGACCGACGGCCGGCGACCAACGGCCGGCGCCGCCCGCCCGCCGGCCGGCCGCGCCGGCGGGGCGGCGCTTTGGCCTGCGTGATTTCTTCTTCGGCCGGGCGCTGGGCTTTGCCGTCCTGCTGCTGCTGTTGGGCGCGTTTGGTCTGTGGCGGCTGTGGAGCCAGTCCAACGACCTGCAGGCCCGCGTGGATACGCTGGAGCAGAGCAACGCGGCGCTTCAGGCCCAGCTAGACCAGGCGCGCTCGGTCAACACGCTGCTGCTAGACGAGCTGGCCGGCCGCGACGAGACGCTGGCCCACCTGACCCAGCCTGGCGCGGTCACCTTCGCCCTGAGCGACCCCAGCGGCGCGCGCCCGGCCGCCGCCGGCACGGTGACGACGACGGCCGACGGCGCGGTGACGCTGGCGGTCATGAATCTGCCGCCCCCGGAAGCCGACCAGACCTACCAGGCCTGGCTCATCGTCGGCCAGACGCCCATCAGCGCGGGCACGTTCGCCGTGGACGCCACCGGTCGGGCGCTCGTGACCATGCCCAACCCGCCGGCCGGCGCGTTCGACGCCTTTGGCGTCTCGCTGGAGCCGGCCGGCGGCAGCGAGACGCCGACCCCCGACCAGATTGTCCTGCTGGGCAGCCGGACTTCATAACGCTTAACGCCTCGTTGCAGGCGCTTTAAGGACACGGCAGCATCGGCTCCGTGTCCTTTTTTTGTGTTCATTAGGCAACCCACACGGCAATTCTCAAATCTAGTGAATGCAACTCATTGGCCACTGCGTAATCATGGTTAGTCATCGCCAACAAGACGCAAATCGCGACGACCTATCCAATTGAGATCAAGCATATGCAAGTTCTAGCTCCCGAAGGAGGCCTACTATGTTGGTGTAATCGTTTCTCTTTGCTCTCGATCGACCCGACCTAATTCCGAGTTTGTGCACAAGGAGACAACCGTGAACGAAGATAGCTCTCGACCGAAGAATCGCCGTCTGTTGCGCGTTACCGCTCTGGCGCTGACGCCGCTGTTGCTGCTGGCCGCACTGCTGCTGGTTACCCTCCAAACCAGTGCGTCGAGCCACAGGGAAGCCCCGCTCATCTCCAAAGACCCGTTCGCCGACAATACCGACACCTACGTCTGGATTCCGGCGGGCCAAACACGCAATATCGTCCTGGCCGCCAGTTGGATTCCCTTTGAGGGGCCAGAGGGTGGGCCGAACTACTTCGAGTGG
>DAOSMQ010000232.1:0-4829 GCA_035372725.1 Promineifilum sp. (SeqCode) | reverse complement strand
TCGTCTCAATACCGTGACTGGTCTCGTTGGCCAGGGCGCTGTCGTCGGGCGTGGGGCCGAGAAGCTGCATCAGCGCGTCGCCGTTGCCGTCGACTGTCACCTCCAGTTCTGTGCCCTTGTCCAGGTCAGCAGTGAATATGCGCATCTCGTCCGTGCGGTGAAGGCGAACGAAGTGCCTGTCCGCAGCTTCCAACAGGTCCGGGCCGCGCCCGCTGGCCGGCTCGCCCTGGCCGGCGACAATGCTATCCACGCGCGACCGGATGTCGGCCATCGCCGCGATGAGGCCATACTGCGCCTCGGTAATGCGATTGCCGGTCAGGCCGACCACTTCGCCGTCCATCGTCACGGCGATGCCGCCGCTCTGACCGCCGGCGACAGGGGCACTCACCTGGAAATAGGTGATGTCAAATGTCTCCTGCTCGCGCAGACGCGAGATGAGCGTCTCGGTCAGCGTCGGCTTCGGAGCGCTGGTCACGTCGCCCGGATAGCCGATCAGCAACAACGTGTCACCGATCGCCAGTTCCTGGTTGTCGGACAGCGCCAGTGGATCGACGTCCGTCTCGACCGGCCCCAGCACGGCCAGGTCGGCCAGCAGGTCTACGCCAACGACCGGCACGGCTGCCAGCGTTGTGCCGTCGGGGAAGGTGACGATGGCGTCCTGGGCCGGCCAGACGACATGGGCGTTGGTCAGGATGTAGTTGCCCTCGATCAGCACGCCGCTGCCAAAGCCGCTGTCCGCCTCGATGCGCACGACGGCCGGCGACAGGCTCTCGAAGATGCCGGTCGGCGTCAGGGGCGCGGGCGTGGCTGTGGCTGTGGGGAGAGGCGTGGGCGTCGCCGTCGGTTCGGGCAATGGGGTGGCCGTGGGTTGGGCCTGTTGGGTCAGGACAATGGCCGTGGCGACGCTGTCGGCCGACGGCTGGGACGTGCAACCAACAGCAAATAGCAAAGCGGAGACGAAGGCAGCGATGAGGCGGCGCATGGTGGCTCCTATGGCAAGGGATGGCGTGAATCAACCGGACTGGAAGCCGGCTGAGGCGATCATACCGCCCCTGGCTGTCGCGTCAACTTACGTTTTCATCCGCTGCAACGGCCGGACGTAGCCCAGCCACAGAATGCCCGCGGCGGACGCGCCGCCGATCAGCAGACTGACGGCCCAGGGCACAACCGCCTGCCCGCCGGCCAGGGCCGCAAAGGCAATGGCCGCGCCGACGGCCAATCCGCTCAGCAACGCCACCGACACCGCCTGCAAGAAGCCAAAGCTACGCAGCTTGAACGCCGGGGGCACGGTTGCCGCCGGCCAGCGGAAGTAGGCCGCCAGCGCCGGGTCATCGGCCATCAGCCGGGCCTTGATCTGGTTCATGGCCTGCACGCTCTCCAGCCACGCCTGCCGCAGCCGCACCAGTTGCAGGATGGTGATCAGCCCCAGCCCGGCCAGCAGGGCGAAGATGACCACGAAGGTCAGGTAGAGCTGCCGCCGGTCGATGCTCTCGATCTGAGTGGACAGCAGCGCGGCGATGAGCGTGGCGAAGGTGACGAAGAAGTATTGCCAGGCGCGGGCGCGGTCCTCGTTGGCCTGGAAGGCCGTCTGGGCGACGTAGGCGTACTCCGCGCCGATGATGGCGCGGGCCAGTTCGCCGGGGGGCTTGTCGGGCAGCGCACCGTTCGGCATGGCCTAGTAGGCGACAACCCGCGTCGGCCGGATCTTCAGATCGACCCGGTTCTCCGTGCCGCGGCGCTCGATGGGGGCGTAGTCGCCGTAATAGTGCTCCACGCCGCAGTAGAGTTTGGCGTGGGCGTCGATGGTCTTGTACTCCGGGTCGGGGACGATCTCCTCAACGTAGCCGCGCACGTCGATCCAGTGGAATGGGTCTTTGGGGTCGACGGCCGTCAGGGCCACCAGCGGGTTGCGGGTGGCGTTCTTCGTCTTGCGCCGGCTGTCGGTCGAATTGACGACGACGTGCGTGCCGTCCCACGAGCACCAGACAATGGAGTTCTCCGGCTGGCCGTCGGGGGCGATGGTCGTCAGCACGGCATAGACCGGGCCGGTGAGCAGAGACAGATGTGAGTCCGGGATAACAGCGGTCATGGCTGTGGCCTCCTATGCTAGGGGTGATGTTGGCTCACCGTACTGTAGCAGAAACGCGGCCACCGGCCAGACAGTTGTAACAATCCGGGCCGATGATTGCTTGGTCAACTTGTTGCCGGCCAGAGACAACTATGATATTTTCCCGCGCGGTTAGCTGCTCGTTCCGTTACCAGACTACATGGATAGAAGCGCCGCGATCCTCTCAGTTGAAGAAGTATCGCTCCACTTCGGGGGCAACACCGCCCTGAGCGATGTGGGCTTCGACGTGCGTCCCGGCGAAATACGGGCCATCATCGGCCCCAACGGCGCGGGCAAGACCTCCATCCTCAATTGCATCAGCGGCTTCTACCGCCCGCAGCAGGGGCGCATCCTCTTCAAGGGCCAGACCGACCTGACCCGCACACCCACCGACGCCATCGCCGCGCTCGGCCTGGCGCGCACCTTCCAGAACATCGCCCTCTACACCGGCCTGAGCACGCTCGACAACCTGATGGCCGCGCGCCACATCCACATGAAGCAGAGCGCCCTCCAGTCGATGCTCTACTGGGGCGCGGCCCAACGCGAAGAAGTGCGCCATCGTCAGGTGGTGGAGGAGATCATCGACTTCCTGGAAATCGCCCACATTCGCAAGGCCGTCGTCGGCGCGCTGCCCTATGGCCTGCGCAAGCGGGTGGAACTCGGCCGCGCTCTGGCCATGGAACCCGACCTGCTGCTGCTGGACGAGCCAATGGCGGGTATGAACCTGGAGGAGAAAGAGGACATGGCCCGCTTCATCCTCGATACCTACGAGCGGCGCGGCGTCACCATCGTCCTCATTGAGCACGACATGGGCCTGGTGATGGACATCTCCGACCGCGTCGTGGTGCTCGACTTCGGCCGGGTCATCGCCGATGGCCCGCCCGACGCCATCAAGCAAGACGAGAAGGTGATTCAGGCTTATTTAGGAGAGGCATGAATCAATTAGGAATTAGGAATGAAGAGCGCCGCGTTTGTGACGCTCTCTTCGTTCCCAATTCCTAATTCCTAATTATGGACGCACAGACCCTCCCCCAACACTTCCTCCGCCAGGCACAGACGCAGCCGGCCAGCAAGGTCGCCCTGCGGCAAAAGGAGTTCGGCATCTGGCGCGAATTCAGCTGGGCTGACTCCTACGCGGAGATGCGGGCGTTGGGAATGGGGCTGATCGTGCTGGGAGCGCGACGCGGTGACACCATCGCCACCGTCGGCGACAACGACCGCTACCACCTGTGGAGCTACCTGGCCCTGCAAGCCATCGGCGCGGCCCAGGTTGGCCTGTTCACCGACGCCACGCCGGCCGAGATGGCCTACATCATCGACCACAGCGACGCCACCTTCGTCCTGGCCAAAGACCAGGAGCAGTGCGACAAGTTGCTCGACATCCGCGCCCAGATTCCCAAGGTCCACCGCGTCATCTACTGGGACGAGCGCGGCCTGTGGCACTACGATGAGCCGTGGCTGCTGCCCTTCGCAGAAGTTCAGGCGTTGGGACGGGAGCTGATCGCCCGCGAACCCGACCGCTTCGAGACCGAGATCGCCCTGGGCGCGGCCAGCGACCCGGCCATGCTATGCTACACCTCCGGCACAACCGGCCGGCCGAAAGGCGTCGTCCTCAGCCACGGCAACATCCTCAGCGCCATCCGCCTCTACCACGACGTTGACCCCCGCCGCGACACCGACAACCACGTCAGCTTCATGCCCATGGGCTGGATCGCCGAGCCGATCCTGGGCATCGCCGCCCACGTCTTCGCCGGGCTGATCCTCAACTTCCCCGAAGAGCCGGAGACGGTGCGACAGAACATCCGCGAGATCGCTCCGGAGATGCTCTTCTACAACTCACGCCTGTGGGACTCGCTGGTGGGCACGGTGCAGGTGCGCATGAACGACGCCAGCTGGCTCAACCGGACGCTCTACCGCCGTTTCCTGCCCATCGGCTACCGCATGGCCGACGCCCGCTTTGGCGGCCAGCCGGCCGGGCCGGCCGCCCGCGCCGCCTATGCCCTGGGCGACCGGCTCGTCTTCGGCCCCCTGCGAGATCAGCTGGGCCTGTCGCGCGTCCGCGCCGCCTACACTGCCGGCTCGGCCCTCAGCCCCGACGCGATGCGCTTCTTCCACGCCCTGGGCGTCAACCTGAAGCAGATCTACGGCTCGACCGAAGTGACTGGCGGGGCGACCATCCACCGCGACGCGGCCATCAAGTTCGCCAGCGTCGGCCCGCCCGCGCCGGGCATCGACATCCGCATCGCCGGCGATGGCGAAATCCAGATCGCCGGGCCGACGGTGATGCAGGGCTACTACAAAGACCCTGAGACCACCGCCCGCGACATCCTCACCGACGCCGACGGTCGGCGCTGGTTTCGCACCGGCGACGCCGGCACCATCGACGACGACGGCCACCTGATTTACCTCGACCGCGTCAAGGACATGCTGACGCTGGCCGGGGGCGAGCGCTTCTCGCCGCAGTTCGTCGAGGGGCGGCTGAAGTTCAGCCCCTACGTGCGCGACGTGATGGCCATCGGCGGCGAGACGCGCGAATTCGCCACGGCGCTGATCATCATTGACTACGAGAACGTCGGCCAGTGGGCCGAGAAGCAGCGCATCCCGTACACGACGTTCGTGGATTTGTCGCAGCGGCCGCCGGTCTACGACCTCATCCGCCGCGCCGTCGAGGAGGTCAACGCCTCGCTGCCGCCGGGGGCGCGGCTGCGGCGCTTTGTGCTGA
>DAOSMQ010000231.1:2331-4878 GCA_035372725.1 Promineifilum sp. (SeqCode) | reverse complement strand
GGTTCCGGCCGGTGGGCAGTGGGTTTGTCCCCCTGGTGCTGGCGGCCCTCGCGCCGCTGGCGGCGGCGCTCATGGCCGCGCCGGCGGGCGTGGCGCTGGTGTTGCTGGCGGTGGGGCTGGGCGTGCTGGCCGCCGCCCTCTACGGCGGGCGCTACGAAGCCGCCGCGGCCGCCTGGCGCGCTTTCCTAATGGGCGTCCTGGGACTGCTGCCACTCCTCTGGGTCGCCTGGGCCGGCGCGGCCGGACAGGCGACGGGCGAACCGGTGCGGCTGGGCCTGCTCCTGGCGACGCTGCTCCTGCTGGGTGGCTTCCCGTTCCACATCTGGCTGCGCGGGCTGGCCCATTGGGCATCGGCGGGGGCGCTGGCGTTGGCCCTGGGCCTGGGGCAGGTCGTCGTCGTGGCCCTGCTGGTCGGGCTGCTGGATGTTGTGCCCGCCGTGCGCGCCGCGCCAGAGTTCCAGACGGCGTTGCGCGGCAGCGCCGTCATGGCCGCCCTGCTGGCCGTCTTCCTGCTGGCCCACGAGCAGACGGCGCGCGGGGCACTGGGCGCGGCCCTGACGCTCGATGCTGGCTGGCTGACCCTGACGGCGCTGACGCCGGGCGCGGCCGGCCTGACCATCGCTCTGGCGGCGCTGGCCGGGCGAACGCTGAGTCTGCTGCTCATCGCCCTCGGCTGGCGTTGGCCGGCGAGCGGTCGCGCGGCGCGCCTGGGGCCAGTACTGCGGGGCTATGGCTTCGCGTCGCTGCTCGGCCTGCCGCTGACACCGGGCTTTGCAGCCCGGTGGGCGCAGGCGTCGCTGTTGGGCGGGGGCGCATGGGCGGCGCTGGGCATCGCCGCGCTGGCCGTGGCTGCCTGGGCGCTGTGGTGGGCGCGGCCGGCGGGTAGCCCGCCGGTTGAGGCCGAAGCCATTGCTCCCGGCCGAGACGAAGCGATCGCCGCGACCGTGTTGCTGGGCGTGGCGGCGCTGCTGGGCCTCTTCCCCGGTCTGCTGACGGCGCTGCTGGCCCGCCTCGCCGGCTAGACCGCGCCCCAGCCCGGCGGCCGGTCGAAAAAGGCGTGAAATCTGCCCCGCGCCCGTATCGGAACCGGCCCCTCTTAAGGTATGATTAGGCCAGTCACCAACCGGCGCTCGTCGTCCCGCGCAGCTGAACTTGGGCGCTCGCGCGGCCCGCGCCGCAAACTGCATCGAAACCCCCAGTGCCGGGGTAAGGAACGAGCATGGAGCACAAGCAACAACTACTCAAGCGCATTGCCGACCGGCAGGCGCGCATCGGCATCGTCGGCCTTGGCTACGTGGGCCTGCCGCTGGCCGTGGCCTTCGCCGAGGAAGGCTTCACCGTCGTCGGCGTTGACCTGGACGCGCGCAAGGTGGCCGCGCTGCAACGGGGCGAGAGCTACGTCGAGGACGTGCCCGCCAGCGTCATCACCACGCTGCGCGACCGCGGCCTGTTCCGCGCCAGCAGCGACTACGCCACCCTGGCCGACGTGGACGCGATCTCGATTTGCGTCCCCACGCCGCTGCGCAAGACGAAGGACCCCGATATCTCCTACATCGTCGCTGCCACCGAGTGCATCGCCACCTACATGCCCGCCGCCGGCGGCCAGCTCATCGTCCTGGAGAGCACGACCTATCCGGGCACGACCGAAGAGATCGTCCTGCCGCGCCTCAGCCGCGACGGCCTACAGGTCGGCCGTGACTTCTTCCTGGCCTTCTCGCCGGAGCGCATCGACCCCGGCCGCACCGATTACACCGTGCGGACAACGCCCAAGGTCATCGGCGGGGCGACGCCCGACTGCCTGGAGGTGGCCGTGGCCCTCTACGGCACGGTCGTCGACCGGCCCGTGCCCGTCTCCGGCACAGCCGCGGCCGAGATGGTCAAGCTGCTGGAGAACACCTTCCGCGCCGTCAACATTGGTCTGGTCAACGAAGTGGCCCTGATGTGCGACCGGCTGGGCCTGAACGTCTGGGAAGTGGTTGGCGCGGCGGCGACGAAGCCCTATGGCTTCATGCCCTTCTACCCGGGGCCGGGTCTGGGCGGCCACTGCATCCCC
The DNA here is from genome assembly GCA_035372725.1 of Promineifilum sp. (SeqCode). Lineage (GTDB taxonomy): Bacteria > Chloroflexota > Anaerolineae > Promineifilales > Promineifilaceae > Promineifilum. The sequence continues at coordinate 2,825 of DAOSMQ010000231.1, read as the reverse complement.
ATTGACCCCCACTACCTGAGCTGGAAGCTGCGCACGCTCAACTACACTGCCCGCTTCATCGAGCTGGCCGCCGAGGTCAATAGCCACATGCCCGACTACGTTGTCGGCAAGGTGGGCGACGCCCTCAACGCCGAGCGCAAGGCTATCAACGGCAGCCGCGTGCTGGTGCTGGGCGTGGCCTATAAGCGCGATGTCGGCGACGTGCGCGAAAGCCCGGCGCTAGATGTGATCCATCTGTTGCAGCAGCGCGGCGCAGAGGTCAGCTACCACGATCCCTACGTTGGCTCGTTGCGGCACGAGGGTCTGGATATGGACTCGTCGCCGCTGACCGACGCGGCGCTGGCCGCGGCCGATTGCGTCGTCGTCGTCACCGACCACAGCGCTTTCGACTGGGACCACATCGGCGCGACGGCGCGGCTCATCGTCGATACGCGCAACGCGCTGAAGGGGCGGGCCGCGCAGCGCGTGGTGACGCTCTAGCGGCGCAGGGCGCG
>DAOSMQ010000231.1:0-2231 GCA_035372725.1 Promineifilum sp. (SeqCode) | reverse complement strand
GCCACGGCGCGGCGCGGCAACAGGTAGAGGCGCTCGCCGTGGACGTGCAGGCGCTCGGCCGGCAGGTCGAGCGTCAGGGTCGCCGCGGCGAAGTCGCGCCACAGGCGCAGTTGCGCCGGCGACGGCGGGCGGCGGGCGAAAGGCGGCGGTTCGCCGGCCTCGGCCGCGTCGTCGCGGGCCATCAGGGCCAGGAAGTGGCCCTCGCCGGGGAAGTGGTGGGGCCAGAGGCGGAGGGCATTGGCCAGGCCGGCAGCCACGGCTGGGTCAGCCGCCGCGCCGGCCCAATCCGGCCGGCCGTGGTCGGCCGCGGCGATGGCCGGCGGGGCGATCAGCCGGAAGTCGCGGTTCTCGGCCAGGAAGGCGGCCACGACGGCCTCGTTCTCCTCCGGCGAGAAGGCGCAGGTGGCATAGAGCAGCCGCCCGCCGGGCCGCACCAGGCCGGGAGCCACGGCCAGCACGCCCCGCTGCCGCCGGGCGCAGGCGGCGACAATGCCGGCGCTCCACTCGATCTCCCCCAGACGGCGGAACATGGCCTCGCCGGAGCAGGGCGCGTCGATCAGCACCCTGTCGAACACCGGCCCGAAGGCGGCCGCCAGCCGCTCCGGCTCGTCCTGCGTCACCACGGTGTTGATCGCGCCCCAGCGGGCCAGATTGTCGGCCAGCAGCCGGGCGCGGCCGGCGTGGACGTCGTTGGCCACCAGCAGACCATCGTCGTCCAGAGCGCGGCGCAAGGGCGAGCCGCCGCCCGCCCCGCCGGCCAGGCGCGCCGCCAGATGGGTGGCCTTGCCGCCCGGCGCGGCGGCCAGGTCGAGGACAAGCTCGCCCGGCCGGGGCGAGAGGGCCACGGCCGCGGTCATGGCCGACGGGTCTTGCAGGTAGTAGAGGCCGGCATCGTGGTAGGGGTGGCGGCCGGGGCGGCTGTCGCCGGTCACGGTGAAGGCGGCCGGCTCCCACGCCCCGACCGGCGCAAGCGAGAACGGCGCGAGGCTGGTAAAATCCGGGGGCGCGATCTTGAGCGTGTTGACGCGCAGCCCGGCGATTGGCGGCCGGTCGTAGGCGGCCAGAAAGGCGTCGAATTCGCCCTCGGGTAGCAGGGCGCGCATCTTGGCCAGGAACTCCGGCGGGGGCGCGGTCTGTGGCTGCGGCTGTCGCTTCATGTGGTGGATGAGTACGTGTATGACGGATGACAAAATGAACGAGGCAACCGGCGGCGTCGCTTTGCCCGGCAAGGCGTTGGCCCTGCCCCACGGGTCGCTGCCGCTGCCGGCCTTTCTGCCCGACGGGACGCAGGGCGTCGTGCGCGCCGTCTCGGCCGACGATCTGGAGGCCGCCGGCGTGCGCGCCGTGCAGATGAACGTCTACCACCTGATGCAGCGGCCGGGCACTTCGACCATCCAGGTCCTCGGCGGGCTGCACCGGCTGGCCGGCTGGTCAGGCCCCATCTTCACCGACTCCGGCGGCTTCCAAGTATACTCGCTCATCCGGCAGAACCCCAAGAGCGGCAGCATCACCGACCGCGGGGCCGTCTTCCGGCCGGGCGGCGACCGCAAATATCAGCTGACGCCGGAGAAGAGCATCCAACTCCAGTTCGGCTACGGGTCGGACATGCTCATCTGCCTCGACGACTGCACCGGCCCGGACGACCCACCGGCGACGCAGGCCGAATCGGTGCGGCGGACGGTGCGCTGGGCGGCGGCGTGCAAGCGGACGTACCTGCGGCTGGTGGAGCAGAAGCGCCTGGGCGAGGCGGAGCGCCCGCGACTGATGGCCGTGGTGCAGGGCGGGCTGTCGCGCGAGTTGCGGCGCGCGTGCGCCGAGGCGCTGCTGGCCATCGGCTTTGACGCCTACGGCTACGGCGGCTGGCCGCTCGATAGCGAGGGGCGGCTGCTGATCGATATGCTGGCCACCGTGCGCGAGCTAGTCCCGGCCCAGTTCCCGGTGCACGCCCTCGGTGTGGGCCACCCGCCGAGCGTCGCCGCCTGCGTGGGGCTGGGCTACGAGTTGTTCGACAGCACCATGCCCACCCGCGACGCCCGCCACGGCCGGCTGTACGTCTTCCGGCGCGACCCGGCCGCGGCCCCGCTCGCCGGCGCGGACTGGTTCGGCTACGTCTACCCCGGCGACGACAAGCACGTCAAGGCGGCCGGGCCGCCCTCGTCGTTCTGCGACTGCCCCACCTGCCGCCGCTATAGCCTCGGCTACCTGCACCATCTCTTCAAGATCAGCGACAC
>DAOSMQ010000230.1:0-4881 GCA_035372725.1 Promineifilum sp. (SeqCode) | reverse complement strand
AGCCGCAACCGCTTCCTGCCCACGGCCCTGTCCATCGTCAGCCACAACGTCGCCCTCATTGCCGGCATCATCGCCAGCCGCTTCATCCCCGGGCTGGGCATTCTCGGCCCCACATTCGGCGTCCTCGGCGGGGCGCTGCTGCAAGTCATCGTCCTCTCGCCCGGCCTGCGCGCGGGCGAGGGGCGACTATCGTTGGCCTTTAACCCGGCCGATAGCCGCCTGCGCGAGGTCGTGCGCCTGCTCATCCCCAACGGCCTGTCTGTCGGCGTCAACTACTCCGGCTTCATCGTCGATACCTCTTTCGCCACGCGCGCGCCACAGGTGGCCGGGCTGGCGGCGCTCTACAACGCCTTCCTGCTCGTCGGCCTGCCCATCGCCCTGCTGGGCCAGGCGGTCGGCCAGGCCGCCTTCCCGCGCCTGACAGCCCACGCCGAGGCGGGCGACTGGCGGCAATTGCGCCGCACGCAGGCGGCGTCGCTGGCCGCGGCTGTTGGCCTGGCGCTGGGGGCGGTCGCCGGTCTGTTGCTGCTCGGCCGGCTGGTTATTCGCATTCTCTTCGAGCGCGGCGCGTTCGACGCCGCCGCGGGCGACCTGACCTATCGCGTCCTGGTCATCTATGCCATCGCCCTGCCGGCCTACATCGCCACTGAGGTCATCACCCGCGGCCTGATCGCCCTGCGCGACACGCGCACGCCGCTGCTGACCAACACCGGGCAACTCGTCGGCCGCGTCGCGGTCATCGTCGCGCTGCTGCCCGCATTCGGCGTCCTGGCCATTCCGGCGGCCTTCGCCATCACCAGCACGCTGGAGACATTGACACTGGGGGCCGTGCTCTGGCGCAAGCTCGCCCGGGCGATGCCCGACCAGCCTGCCGGCCCACTATCCGGGGAGATGATGCCATGAACACGCCCATGGAAACCGCGTCGAACGCCGTCCACACCTTCGACCCCGACCGCGTTGCCGCCCTGGAAACCAGGTCGTGGCGGCAATATTACGACCGCGATTGGCTGGGGATGTTCCGCACGCTGGTCGCCCTCCACCGCGAGCAGTTCAGCCTGTCTCACCTGGGGGCGCTGTTGGCCACGCTGAGCGCCAGCCGGGCGGCGCGCACCTTCGCGCCACTGGAAAGCAGTGACCCCGACCGGGCGCGACAGCAGCTCGTGCCCTACTATCGCCGGGCGCGGGTGGCCCTGGGCAGCGCCGCCAGCGCCGAGACGCTGGCCGCCCGCGAGGTCGATTACTGGATCGTCCATCGCCGATTGGCCATCCAGCGCAAAGCCAACCCGGCCGCCGCCGATCCCGACGCGCTCGACGACATCCAGCCGATGGTGGACGCTTTCGCCCGGCTGCACGCGGCGCTGTTCAACAGCACGCCGGCGGATACGCGCCCCTCGGCCGAGTACCGCGCCCTGGCGGCCAAGGCCGTCGACCGCATCACCGGCGGCTACTCCGACGACATCCCCGCCGACTGGGCGCGCACGGAGGACTACCTGCGGCGCGCCTACCGCGCTGTCGCCGCCGTCGTGGAGGCACGGCCCATACGGCCGCAAGCAGAGGTGACGCCATGATCGACCAGTTCATGACCGCGACGTTCGACACAACGCAGACCGGCGATGTCTCGCTGGAGGCGGCCGAGACCTACTTGCAAGCGGCCCAACGCTGCCTGGCCGGCGACCGGCCGGCGGGGCTGGAGGCGCTCAACGATCTCTTTCACTCCGGCAGCGTGGCCCGGCCCGATGGTCGCACCCGTGGCCAGCTCGTCGCCCTCGACATCGCTCCGGGGCTGACGCCGCTGCTGGGTGGGCTGCTGGCCCGCTGGCGGCCGTGGCAGGGCAAGGTCTTTGACCGCGACGCCAACCGCGGTGAGAACGTCTTCACCCGCGACTCTTACCTGCCCGCACGGGCGATCTGGCCCTTCTACCGCCGCTACAGTGACGACGGCCCGGCGACCTACCGCGCCTTCCCGTTCCGCACCAGCGCTGGCCCCGCCCGTGACGACCCCGGCCGCGCCGTGCTGCGGCTCGACTACGACCTGCCCGCCAACCCCCGCGCCGCCATCAGCGTCCGCCGCGTGCTCGACGAGTTGGTGCAGGTGGCCGATGGCCTCTACCTGGGCAAGGCCTACGTGCACTGGTACCGGAGCAACTGGTCGCTGGTGGCCTACTTCGCCCTGCGGCCGGTCTTGATTTGAGCAGCGATTGGCCCCCGAATGAGCATCCGGCGGGCTGTCGGATGGCCGCGCCGGCGCGTATCCTAATGGCATCGCCGCAAGAGAGAGGTAAGCGACAGATGGCCGAATACAAGTTTGTCGATCACTGGCAGATTCACGCCCCGATTGAGGTGGTCTACCGGCACGTGGCCGACCCACGCACCTACGCGCGTTGGTGGCGCGACTACGACCGCGTGACCATCGTCAAGGACGCGCCCTTCCCCCACGTCGGCGGCCGGGCGGAGTTCCTGGTGCGTTCTCCCTTCGGCTACCGGCTATTTCTCGACGTGACCACCGTCGCCGCCGAAGCGCCGCGCTCCATCACCACCGAGACGCGCGGCCAACTGGAGGGCACAGGCATCTGGGAATTCGAGGAGACGGACGGCGTGACCCACGTGACCTTCACCTGGATCGTCCGCACCCATCACCCGCTCATCAACCGCCTGGAGTGGGTCGCCAAGCCGCTGTTCGCCCTCAGCCATGCCATTGTGTCCGGGCGCGGGCATCGGGGGTTGAAGCGGTTGCTAGAGAAAGAGCAGAGTGGTCAGTGGTCGGTGGCCAGTGACCAGTAACCAGTGGTCAGTGGACAGTAGCCAGTGGCCAGTAATGCGGTCGGCGGTCGGCGGTCGGCTGTTGGTCATCGTTTTCATCGTGATTCGTGCGACTTTAGATAGTTCAAGGAGAGCAAAATGAACCGTTCCTTCGATCGTTTTGGCGGATTGAGCGCGATGATGGTCGGCGTGTTGTCGATCCTGTACGCGATTTTCTTTCTGGTCATCACGCCGCGCGCCGAAGCCACCGGCGCGCTGGGCAGCTGGATCATCCTGGCCATCAGCGGCGTCTTCTCCAGCGCGGCCTTCGTGGCCCTCTACTTGCGGTTGCGGCCGGCGTCGGAGGGCTTCGCGCTGTGGGGGCTGGTGCTGGGGCTGTTCAGCAGCTTCGCCACGCTGGTGCATGGGGCCTGGCAGGCGTTGCTGCTGACGATGCTGCCGGCGGCCGACCAGTCGCAACGCGCGGCTATCGAACTGGTGCGCATGGTCGTCTCGCCAGTGGACCCGGCCGGCGTGGCCACCTTCGGCGTCATCGGCCTGGCTTCGCTGGTGACGGGCATGCTCATCATCGGCAGCGGACGGTTGCCGCGCATGCTGGGCTATCTGGCTGTGGCCAACGCCGTCCTGCTGGTGGCGCTCTACTTCGCCACCGCCGCCGGGGCGCAGACGCTCATCCTGCTGTCGGGCGGGCTGACCTCGGTGCTTGTCGGGCCGATCTACTGGGTCTGGCTGGGCCGCGAACTGCGCCGCGAGACCGCGCCGGCGGCGATGGCCGCGCCGTCGATGGCTTAGAACGACGGCGGACGACAGACCGCGGACGGCGGCCAGAGGAGCTTCGCCGGGGTCTGTCGTCCATGGGACGACAACAGGAGCAAGGCCATGAAAGCAGGGGATGTGTGGTTCAATCCGGTGACGGGGATGCGGATGGTCGTCGTGCAGACGCCGCGAGAGACGGGCGGCCGGTCGATGACTGTGGAGTATGAGTTGCGGCCCCACACTGGCCGGGACGCTGCTCCGGCCCACCGCCACCGCATCTATACCGAGCGCTTCGACATTCTGGCCGGGCGGGCCGCCTACGTTTGCGGCGACGAGGAGCGCACGGCCGAAGCGGGTGAGACGGTCGTCATCCCCCTGGACACGACCCACGTCCACCCCTGGAGCATCAGCGACGAGGCGCTGGTCGTGCGCCAGACGACGGAGGCCGCCCGGCCGGACGAGGCCACGCTGACGGCGGCGCTGGCGGGCGTGCGCACCGGCTTCGACCTGGCCGCCGAGGGCAAAGTGGACGCGCGGGGCCGGCCGAACGCGCTACAAGCGGCGGTCATCTTCAACGCCCTGCTGCCCGACAACTACCTGCCCAACATCCCCCTGCCCGCGCAGCGGCTGCTTTTTGGCGCGCTGGCCGGGCTGGGGCGGCTGCTGGGCTACCGGCTCACCTACCCCCGCTTCGAGCAGCAAGAGACCGCCGCGCGAATGGCATGAGCGATGGACCGAAATCAGTAGGCTTTTCAGGAGACAGAGAGCATGTTCGCAGTCGTCAATCATCTTCATTTCGACCGGCCGGTGGAGGAGTTTCGCGCCGCCGTAGCCAGCGAGGGCATGCCCCTGCTGGCCAAACAGCCCGGCTTCCGAGACTTCTACCTCGTCAAAGAGGCTGAGGATCGCGGCATCGTCATCATCTTTTGGGAAGACGCCGCCAGTGCCGTGGCCGGAGCGCAGGCCTTTGGCCCAACCTGGTTCAACGAGCATATCATCCCCTATCTGGTCAGCCCGCAACAGCGCAGCGCGGGCGAGGTGTTGGTCAGCCACCACTAATCCTATCCGCAGGCGTGACAGGGCTTTTCAGTAGTCGCACAGCCCGTAGCACAGCCTGTAGCACAGCCTGTTAGGCTGTGACCAGCGACGACAGCCTGACAGGCTGTGCTACAACCAGCCTGTAGCACAGCCTGTAGAACAGCCTGTCAGGCTGTGACCAGCGACGACAGCCTGACAGGCTGTTCTACAGTAAGCCCGTCGCTCAGCCTGTAGCACAGCCTGTTAGGCTGTGACCAGCAACGACAGCCTGATAGGACATTAACAAATTAACAGGCATTTTGGTTAAGCTCCTCAGCGGTCAAGAGA
>DAOSMQ010000229.1:0-4901 GCA_035372725.1 Promineifilum sp. (SeqCode) | reverse complement strand
TGCGCGCCGCGAGGGCGTCGATGGTCAGTTCGGCGTAAGGGTCGGGCGTGGGCGACGGGGCGTCGGGCGACGGGGCGTCGGGCGACGCGGCGTCGGGCGACGGGACGGCCGTCGGGACAGGCATGGGCGACGCGGCGGCCGCCGGCGTGACTGTCTGCGTGGGCGTAGCTGTCGGCATCGCGGTTGGCGGCAAGGTCGTCGCCTCAGCCGTTGGCGTAGCGGCCACGGTCGCGCTCGTCACCGGCGCAATGCCGCCCGCCCGGCCGCAGCCCGCCAGCGCCAGCGCCGCGCATAGGCCGCAGACGACAGACGACAGCCCACGCAACACACCCACTCTCATCCTTTGCGTCTCTGCGCCCCCGGCGTCCTTGCGTTAATCTCTTGTCTCCTCTGCATCCGGCAAGCGCCGCACGGCCAGCAGCGTCACATCATCAAACGCCTCTGCGTCGCCGGTGTGCTCGCGCAAAGCCTCCTCCACAACCGCCAGCGCCTCTGGGGCCGTCCGCGCGTCGCTGAGCAGCGCGTGCAGCCGCTCCTCGCCCAGTTGCTGCCCGGCCGCGTCGCGCGCCTCGGTCGTGCCGTCGGTGTAGGCAAAGAGGATGTCGTCGGCCGCCAGGCGTGTCTCCGCCAGCCAGAAGCCCGCATTGGGCAGCAGGCCGATGGCCGGGCCAGTTGGCTCCAGTTCCTCGCGCACCGTCCGCCGGCCATCGCGGCCGCGGGCCAGCAGCAGCGGCGGGTTGTGGCCGGCGTTGACGTATAGCAGACGGCCGCTGTCGGGGTCTAGCACGGCCGCCCAAAGCGTGGCGAAGGCATAGGCGTCGGCGTGGTTGGTGATCAGATAGGCGTTGGTCAGCCGGATGGCGTTCAGCAGCGCGGTGCGATCGACGAAAGAGAACGGCGTCATCGCCTCGATCACCGCGCCACTGCCGGCCGGTTCGGCCTGAAAATAGTTCTGCTGGAACAAGGCCCGGAAAAGGCTGCGTACGATAGCCATGAACAGCGCCGCCGTCACGCCCTTGCCAACCACGTCGGCGATCACCAGGGCCACGTGGCCGTGAGGCAGCCGGAAGGCGTCGTAGAAATCGCCGGCGACCTCCAGCGCGGGCTGGAAGTGGGACACCAACTCCCAGCCGGGCGGGTCGGGCAGCCGGGCGGGCAGGAAGCTAAGTTGAATCTCGCGGCCGATTTCCAACTCGCGTTTGTAGCGCAGCAGGTCGGCCTCGCGCTCGCTCAACAGGCGGTTGTTGAGGACGATGGCCGCCAGAGAGGCCAACGCCTCGGCCACAAGTTGGTGATAGGCGTCGAACGGGCCGATCTCGCCGCTGAGTGGATGGCGGCTGTTGGCCAGCAGCAGCGCGCCGGTGATCTGGCCGCTGTGTAGCGGCACCAGCAGGCACGATTGCAGCCGGTAGGGCTGGAAGCGCGCCTCGAAGCCCAGCACCCGGCTCAGGTCGAAGCGGCCGGCGTGGATGTCGGTCAGGTTGACCGACTCACCGCTCAGGACGACGTGGACGGGCAGACTGTCGTCGTTGGGCGCGCCGGTCGCCGGATCGGACAGGGGGATGGGCGCGAACTCGACCAGGCCGCCGGGCGGATCGCTGTAGGTGAAGTCGAGCGATTGGACGCGGACGTAGCGGAAGTGCAGCCGGCCCTCGCCGTCGGCCAGGTAGAGCGCGCCGGCGTCGGCGTTGCTGATCGTCTGCGCCTCGGCGACGATGCGGGCGATCAGCCGGTCATAGTCGGCCTCGGCCGAGAGCGCCGTGCCCAATGGCAGAATGACCAGCCGCAGGTCGTCGGCGATCTTCTCGATCTCGTTGAAGGCGTTCAGGGCCATGGCCGCCTGCTCCTGCAAGAGCTTGCGCTGCAAGACGTTTTGCAGGCGCGCCCGCAGCAGAACGGGCTGATGGGGGTAGCTGAGGTAATCGCTGGCGCCCTGCTCCACGCAGCGGGCCAGCCGGCCCAGGGCCACGCCCGGCTGCGTGGTGATGACCACGGGCACGCTGCTCAGCCCCGGCTCCTCGCGCCAGCGGCTCAGAAAGGCGTAGTTGTCGTGTTCGGCGGCGTCCAGGTCGAGGAGAACAAGGTCGATGCCACCGGCTCTCAGGCGCGCCAGAGCCGCGTCGGCGTCCGCGCCGGCGCGCACGACCCCCCAGCCCCAACCGGCAAACGAGCGCGTCAGCCGCCTACTGGCCACGTCATTATCACTGACGACCAACATCTGGACGTAATTGACGGGCATGACCTCAGCCTGGCTCCAGCCGCATCACAAAGGTGCAACGGTTGACCCCGCCGCGCCGCTCATAGGTAAAATCGTCCACCCCCCAGAGCGCCAGGAAGATGCCCAGCCCCCCATCTTGCCGCTCCTCCAACGGCCGGTCGAGGTTGTCGGGCTGGGGCGCTTCGCGCGGGTCGAACGGCTGGCCCGTATCTTCCAAACGGATGGCCAGCCGTTCGGGGCTACGGTCGGCCCAGATGGTCAGGTCGCCGGGCTGTCCCCCGGCCCCGTAACCGTGCATGACGATGTTGGTAGCAATTTCGTCAACGGCCAGCGAGAGGCGATAGATGCTCGCCTCGTTCAGTCCGGCGGCCGTGGCTGCCCAACTGACGTAGTCGAGCAACTGCGACAGCCGGTCAGCGCGGCCGGGGATGGTCAGGGGTTCAAGATTCATCGTCCTACCAGAATGACAACCGAACGCGGGCCGACAAAGAGGTTGCGCTGTGTGCGTAGGGCGCGCTCCTCGCCCGGGATGGTGATGTCGTTGGGGGAGGGCTGGTACGTGTCGGCAAAGACATACCACCGTCGCCGGTCGCGCAGGCGCGGCAGCTCGAAGGTATGGGCCTCCCAGTGCATGTTGATGGCCACGTAAATGTAATCGTCGGCTGCCCGCCCCGGCAGCAGCGCGGCGTGCATGCCGCAGAGCATGAAGGCCAGCGTGCGACTGTCGTGCGACCAGTCGGGCTGGAACTCGCGTGTACCATGCCAGGAGATGTCCGGGTAGCCGCTATCAACGAGGTCGCGCTCGTGGAGGTGATAGCGGCGGCGCAGCGCCGGGTGCGCCCGGCGAAAGCCGACGCAGTGACGCACGAAGCGAAGCAGATCGGCGTTGTCTGGCACGGCGTGCCAGTTGAGCCAGTTTAACTCGTTGTCCTGGGCATAGGTGTTGTTGTTGCCCTGCTTGCTGTGGGCGATCTCGTCGCCCATCAGCAGCATGGGCACGCCCTGGCTCACCATGAGCAAGGTCACGGCGTTGCGCATCAGCCGCTGCCGCAGCCGCGTGATCTCGCCGTCGTTGGTTGGCCCCTCGTGGCCCCAATTCCAACTGTAGTTGTCGTTGGCCCCGTCGCGCCCCTGCTCGCCGTTGGCCAGGTTGTGCTTTTCGGCGTAGCTGACCAGGTCGTTGAGCGTGAAGCCGTCGTGACAGGTGACGAAGTTGATCGACGCCGTCGGCCCGCGCTCCAGGTACATGTTGGGCGAACCTTTGACCATCTGGGCCATCTCCTGCACCTGCCCGGCGTCGCCCTTCAGAAAGCGGCGCAGCGTGTCACGGTAGCGGCCGTTCCACTCCGCCCAGCGGCCATAGGCCGGGAACGTGCCGACCTGATATAGCCCGCCCGCGTCCCACGCCTCGGCGATAAGCTTGGTCTTGCCCAGCACGGGATCGTGGGCCAACAGCTCCAGCAGCGGCGGGTTGGCCAACGGGTGGCCTTCGGCATCGCGGCCGAGGATGGACGCCAGGTCGAAGCGAAAGCCGTCGATGTGGTATTCCGACACCCAATAGCGCAGCGCGTCTAGCACCAGGTTGCGCACAACGGGGTTGTTGCAGTTGAGCGTGTTGCCCGTGCCGCTGAAGTTCTGGTAGCTGCCATCCGGTTGCAGCATATAGTAGACGCGGTTGTCCAGCCCGCGGAAGGAAATGGTCGGCCCTTTCTCGTTGCCCTCGGCGGTGTGGTTGAAAACCACGTCGAGGATGATCTCGATGCCGTGGCGGTGAAGCAGCTTCACCAGCGCTTTTAGCTCGTCGGCCTCCATGCCCAGCCCGCCAGTGGCGGCATAGCCCGCTTTGGGCGCGAAGAAGCCGACGGTGGAGTAACCCCAGTAGTTGCGCAGCTTCTGGCCAGTGTAGGGGTTCGTGAAGTCGTTCTCCAGTTCGTCGAACTCCTGGACGGGCATTAGCTCGACGGCATTGATGCCCAGTTCGACCAGGTAGGGGATCTTCTCGCGAATGGCGGCGAAGGTGCCTGGAAACTTAACGCCCGACGATGGGTGGCGCGTGAAGCCGCGGACGTGCATCTCGTAGATGATCAGGTCCTCCGACGGCAGTTCCAGTTGGCGGTCGTCCTGCCAATCGAAGTCATCCAGCAGGATACGCCCGCGGAAGGGCAGCGCGTCGGCCGGCTCGTGGGCTTCGGCCCAGCGCAGACGGCCGCTGATGGCCCGCGCGTAGGGGTCCAGGAGCACGCGGCTGGGGTCAAAGCGGTGGCCAGCGTGCGGCCGGTGCGGCCCGTCCATGCGGTAGCCGTACTCCAGCTCCTCAATGTCCAGCCCAAAGACGACCATCGCCCAGACGTTGCCGATGCGGAAGGCCTCTAGAAAGGGAATCTCGACCATCGCCTCGGCTTCGCCGCGGCGGTAGAGAACGAGGGCGCAAGCGGTGGCGTGGCGCGAGAAGACGGCGAAGTTGACCCCGCCGGGCACGATGGTGGAACCGAAGGGATATGGCCGCCCGGCGCGCAACCAGAATTCGCCGTGGCGGTGGGTTGGGTAGACGTCAATACGATTGATCATCGCTGCCGGCGCTTACTCGCCTTCCAACTCCTGCGGCAGCCAGACCTCGAACTGCGTCTGGCCCGGCTCCGACTTCACACGGATGTCGCCAAAGTGCTTGCGGACGACGATGTTG
>DAOSMQ010000228.1:2835-4938 GCA_035372725.1 Promineifilum sp. (SeqCode) | reverse complement strand
TCACCGTGCGCGTCACCGGCGCGGCCTCAGCCGCCGACGCCCGCCGCGTGGCCGATACCATCGCCACCTCGCCCCTGGTTAAGACCGCCTTCGCCGGCGGCGACCCCAATTGGGGCCGCATCCTGGCGGCGGCGGGGCGCAGTGGCGCGGCCATCGAGCCGGAGCGCCTGGCCCTGTGGGTGGGCGCGCCGGGCGCGGAGCCGCTGCAATTGGTTCACGCCGGCACGCCCACCGCCTTCGGCGAAGCCGACGCTGCGGCGGTCTTTGCCCGGCCGGAGTTCACTGCGCACGTGGACCTGGGTCTCGGCGACGGCGAGGCCACCTTGTGGACGACCGACCTGACCCACGAGTACGTCACCATCAACGCCGACTATCGCACTTAAGAGACCGGGGAGCTGGGGTGCAGGGGCGCAGGGACGAGTTCTATCCCCCCTGCTCCCCCGCTCCCCGGCTCCCCGCACATGCAGGGGAACCCATCATGACAAAGCTCTGGGGCGGCCGCTTCGCCGGCCAGACCGACGCCCTCGTCCACCGCTATAACGCCAGCATCGGCTTCGACATCCGCCTCTACGACGAGGACATCAGCGGCAGCGTCGCCTGGGCGCGGGGGTTGGCCGATGCCGGGCTGCTGACGGCCGAAGAACACGATACGCTGCTGCTGGGACTGGAAGCGGTGCGGGCGGAGTTCGCCGCGGGAACGTTCGTCGTCGCCCTGGAAGACGAGGATATCCACTCAGCCGTTGAGCGGCGGCTGACCGAGTTGGCCGGCCCCGTCGGCGGCAAGCTCCACACCGGCCGCAGCCGCAACGACCAGGTGGCGACCGACTTCCGCCTGTGGATCATGCGCGCCAGTGACCGCCTGACCGAGGCCGTGGCCGAGACGCAGCGCGCCCTGATCGACAGCGCGGCCGCGGCTATCGACCTGCCCCTGCCCGGCTACACCCACCTGCAACACGCCCAGCCGGTGACGTGGAGCCACTGGGCGCTGTCCCATTTCTGGCCGCTGGCGCGCGACCGGGCGCGGCTGGCGGCGGTGCGGCGGTCGGCGGCGGCCCTGCCGCTGGGCGCGGCGGCGCTGGCCGGGACGGCCTTCCCCATCGACCGGACGGTGTTGGCAACACGGCTGGGCTTCGACGCTATCGCCCCCAACAGCCTCGATGCCGTCAGCGACCGCGATTTCGCCGCCGAATTCCTCTTCGCCGCGGCCCTTCTGGGCGTCCACCTCAGCCGCCTGTCCGAGCAGCTCATCCTCTTCAGCAGCGCCGAGTTCGGCTTCGTCCGCCTGGACGATGCCTATAGCACCGGCAGTAGCATCATGCCGCAGAAGAAGAACCCCGACACGCTGGAACTGACGCGCGGCAAGAGCGGCCGGCTTATCGGCCACCTGACCGGCTTCCTGGCGACGCTGAAGGGACTGCCGTCGGCCTATGACAAGGACTTGCAGGAGGACAAGGAGCCGGTTTTCGACGCCGCCGACACGCTGGAGTTGGCCCTGCCGGTGATGGCCGGGCTGCTGCGGACGATGACGCTGCGGCCGGAGCGCATGGCGGCGCAGTTGGAGGCCGGGCTGCTGGCGACGGAGTTAGCCGACTACCTGGTGCGGCGCGGCCTGCCCTTTCGCGAGGCCCATCATCTCGTCGGCCAGGTCGTGCGCCGGGCCGAGGAGCGCGGTGTCTCTCTGACGGAGTTGGAAACCGATGAATTGGCGGCCATCAGCCCCCACTTCGGGCCAGACACGGCCGGTGTGCTGACGGTTCCGGCAGCGCTGGCCGCCCGCAACGTGCCCGGCGGCACGGCCGTCGCGGCGGTGCAGGCGCAGTTGGCTGCGGCGCGCCGGTTAGTAGGCCAGGGCGACGAGCAGGACAGCCAGTAGGCCGAAGCCCGTCTCCAGAAGGCCGAGGACGACGGCCGAGAAGCTGCCCCGCCAGGGCGACAGCCCCCACGCCGCCCGCGCCAGCAGGATGCCCACGGCCAACACGGCCGTCCACGGCAGCCACGCCGCCCATACCAGCGCCGCCACCGCCAGCAAAGCTGCTACGTGGCTGAGAATGACCGCCGGCGTGCCCTCCCCCGGCGCGGCCGGGCGGCCCTTGTCCAGCCGCA
>DAOSMQ010000228.1:0-2735 GCA_035372725.1 Promineifilum sp. (SeqCode) | reverse complement strand
ATGACCGCCGGCGTGCCCTCCCCCGGCGCGGCCGGGCGGCCCTTGTCCAGCCGCAATCGCGCGCGGATGAACAGCACCGCGGGCACTGCCCGGGCCACCATGAAACCCCACAGGGCCAGCGCCGGCGTCCACGCCCAGCCGTCGGCCACAGCAATGGCGGCAACGATGGCGGCGAAGGCCACCGGCGCGGCCAACTCCGCCTGCCACGAGCGGCCCGGCCGCTGGTCATAGACGGCGAACAGGCCCAGCAGCGGCGCGGCCACGACCAGGGGCACGAATGGTCGCCAGCCACCCAACACCAGGGCGACCGCGAAGCCGGCGGCGGCTACAGCGGCGTAGATCAGCAGAAAGCGCCGCGCCAGAGCCGTGCGCGCGTAGCTGCGCCCGCGCCGGCGGTCGGTCAGAGTGACCTTCAGCGGCCGGTTGAACAGGAACACGCCCACGGCGGCGACGGCCAGCGCCAGCCCGGCCCACGATGGCGCGGCCACCAGGCCAAGCACAATCGGCTCCGACACCAGGCTATAGCTGCCCTTCTCGGCCGGCAGAGCGACACTGCGGACCAACGCGCGGCCAGTGTCGCCGGGCGCGCGCGCCGATGGAATGGAGTTACTCATCAAGCTTAAGACGGTAGACCACGGGCAGACGGGCGACAAACGGGCAGGCAGCCATGCCGGCGCAGGAGCCACAGCCCCCACCAACGGACATACACCCGCATCCACCGGCGCAGGACTTAGCCGTGCCGCTGTCGGTGACCAGCCGCCCCTTGCGAACCCAGTGCTGGAGCATGCCGTCAAGCACGGCCACGTCTACGTTCAACTCCCGGCCCAGCTCGGCCAGGGTGATGGGGCCGTCGGCGGCCTCCACCAGGCGTAGCAATTCACGCAGCATCATCCCCCTCCCCACAGGCGGCCGAGTTGGAAGACCGTCAGAGCCGCCAGCCAGGCAATGGCCAGCTGCCCGAACAGGCTCAGCCACATCCAGCGCGCGCCCAGTTCGTGGCGCTCGGCGGCCACAGCGGCCATGCACGGCGTGTAGAGCAAGACAAAGACCATGAAAGCCAGTCCGGCGGCGGCGGCGTGACCGCCGCTGCTTTCCTCGAAACTGGCGCGCAGAGCGGTCGAAAGCGCGGCGTCGTCCCCGGTTTGGCCGGCCGTCAGGTTGATGCCGACCAGGCCGGGAATGGCCCGCAGCGTCTCGACGACAGCGCGGCCGAACGACGTGACGATTGCGACCAGGTCGCCGGCGAAGGTCGTCGCCTCGGCCCCGTCAGGGGCGGGTGCCACATCGTGGATTTGCGCCAGCGTGCTGACGACGACTTCCTTGGCTACTAACCCGGTCAATAGCGCCCCGCCGGACTCCCACGAGCCAAAGCCCAGCGGCCGTAGCGCCGGCGCGGCCAGCGCCGAGACACGGCCGAAGGCGCTTGCGGACATGGGCGTGTTGGCAAACGTGCCCGCGCCGCCGAGCGGAATGGCCGTCAGCAGCCAGATGGCCAGCGTCATCATCAGGATAAGCGAGGCGGCGTGTTGCAGGAAAGCGCGCGTACGCTGCCACATATGGAAGCCGATGCTGCGGGCGTTGGGCAGCCGGTAGGGTGGCAGTTCCATCACCAGACCAGCCTCCACCGTCGCCGGCAGCAGCGTGCGCTGTAACAGCAAACCCACGCCCAGAGCTACGACAATACCCAGCACGTAGAGGCCCAGGATAACTAGCCCGGCGCGCGCGGGAAAGAAGATAGCCGCGAAGAGGACGTAGACCGGCAGCCGCGCCCCGCAACTAATGAACGGCACCAGCAGCCCGGTCAGCACGCGGTCGCGCTGATTGGTCAGCGTGCGTGTGGCATAGATGGCCGGCACGGAGCAGCCGAAGCCGACCATCAGCGGCAGGAAGCTGCGCCCCTGCAAGCCAATGCGCTTCATGAGGCGATCCATGACAAACGCCCCGCGGGCCATGTAGCCCGAATCTTCCAGCACGGCCAGGGCGAAGTAGAGCGCCAGCAGCACGGGCACAAAGGCCAATACGCTGCCGACGCCGGCCAACACCCCATCAACGGCCATCGAGGCGACCCACGTCTGCCCCAGCCCCAGCGCGCCCAACGCCGCCAGCATCCAGCGACTGAGCGGGCCGGTCAGCACTGCGTCGAGCCAATCGACCCAGGGCGCGGAAAGGTCGGTCGTCACCTTGAAGACCAGCCACATGGCCGCCAGGAAGAGCGGGATGCCCAGCAGGCGGTGGGTGGCGAAGCGGTCGATGCGGTCGGAAAGGGTCAGCACGTCCGCACGTTCGGCGTGCATGGCCTGGCCGACGAGAGCGTGAATCCAGGCGTAGCGGCGGTCGGCCATCACGGTGTCGGCGTCCTCGCCCAACGCGGCTTCCAGCTGGCCGCGCGCGTCTGCCGCCGTGGCAAGCACCTTTGCTCCGCCGGCGGCCGCGGCCACCTTGGTGGCCATATCGGCATCATCCTCAAGCAACTTGATGGCCAGCCAGCGGGCCGGGCAGGTCAGCGGCAACTGCGCCAGCGTGGCCACAAGCCTGTCGATCTCGGCTTCGACGGCCGGGCCATAATCGAGACGAAACGGCGACCGGGGCACGACGGCGGCCGCGGTGACGGCGGCGACGGCATGCTCCAGCCCTTCGCCGCGCCGGGCGGCCATAGGCACCACAGCCGCGCCCAGCGCCTCGCTCAGCCGGGCCACGTCGAAGTCCAGCCCCTGCCGCATGGCCACGTCGATCAT
>DAOSMQ010000227.1:0-4945 GCA_035372725.1 Promineifilum sp. (SeqCode) | reverse complement strand
GGCTGAAGGCAACCTTCATCCTTCAGCCTTCATATTTCATCCTTCCTCTTTCATCCTTCAGCCTTAGTCTTCGCCCAACTTCAGCACCGCCATAAATGCCTCCTGCGGCACCTCGACGTTGCCGATCATCTTCATGCGCTTCTTACCCTTCTTCTGCTTCTCCAGCAGCTTTTTCTTCCGGGTAATGTCGCCTCCATAGCATTTTGCCAGCACATCCTTGCGTAGTGCCTTAACGTTGGCCCGGCTGATGACGCGCTTGCTCGTCGCCGCCTGGATGGGCACTTCAAAGAGTTGGCGAGGGATGAGGTCTTTCAGTTCGGAGACGAGGCGTTGGCCGCGGTGGTAGGCGTCGTCGGCGTGAACGATCATCGCCAGCGCGTCCACCGGCTGCTTGGCCACCAACACCTCCAGCTTGACCAGATCGGAGGCGCGGTAGCCGTCGAACTCGTAGTCAATCGAGGCATAACCGCGCGTGCTGCTCTTCAGCTTGTCGTAGAAATCGACGATCATCTCCGCCAGCGGCAGATAATAGTGTAGCACCACGCGGCCGGGTGCGGGATGCTCCTGCTTGATGAACTCGCCGCGCCGCTTGCGGGCCAGGTCCATGACCACGCCGTAAAACTCCTCCGGGGCGAAGATTTGCACGTGCATCCACGGCTCGCGGATTTCGGCGATGGTCGACTCGTCGGGCAGGTCGGCCGGGCTTTCGATGAAGCGCACCTCGCCGGTGTTGAGCATGACGACTTCATACTCCACGCTCGGCGCGGTGGCTACCAGGTCGAGATCATACTCGCGCTCCAGCCGCTCCTGGATGATCTCCATGTGGAACAGGCCCAGGAAGCCGCAGCGGAAGCCGAAGTTGAGCGCGTTGGAGGTCTCCGGCTCAAAGACGAGGGAGGCGTCGTTGAGCTGGAGCCGCTCCAGAGCCTCCTTCAGCAGCGGGTAGTCCTCGCCTTCGCTGGGGTACAGTCCGGCGTAGACCATCGGCTTGACCGTCTTATAGCCGTGCAGCGGCTCGGCCGCCGGCTTGTCGCGCAGGGTAATGGTGTCGCCGACGCGGCACTCGCGCACCGTCTTCAGGCCGGTGGCGATGTAGCCGACCTCGCCCGCGCCCAGTTCCTCGGCCGGAACCATGCCGGGGCTGAAGATGCCGATCTCGATTGGCTCGACGCTGACATCATTGGACATCATTTTGACGGCCTGACGGTGGCGCACCGAACCCTCGAAGACGCGCACGTAGGCGATGACGCCCTTGTAGCTGTCGTAGTGGGAGTCGAAGACGAGGGCGCGCAAGGGCGCGTCACGGTCGCCCGCCGGCGGCGGGATCTTGCGGACGACGGCCTCCAGCACGGCGTCGATGTTCGTGCCCATCTTGGCGCTGATGGGAATGACTTCCTCAGCCGGAAAGCCGGTGACGTGCTCAATCTCCTCGGCCACATCCTCCGGGGAAGCGGCGGGTAGATCGATCTTGTTGACGACCGGCAGCAACTCCAGGTCGGCCTCGACGGCCATATAGAGATTGGCCAACGTCTGCGCCTCAATGCCCTGGGTGGCGTCAACGACAAGGATGGCCCCCTCGCAGCTTTGCAGCGCCCGGCTGACCTCGTAGGCGAAGTCCACGTGGCCGGGCGTGTCGATAAGGTTCATCTCGTAGGTCTCACCGTCGCGGGCGCGGTAGTTCATGCGCACGGCCGAGGCCTTGATGGTGACGCCTTTCTCGCGCTCGATGTCCATGGTGTCGAGCACTTGCTCCTGCATTTCGCGGTCGGAAATGGTGCCGGTCGCTTGCAGAAGCCGGTCGGCCAGGGTGGATTTGCCGTGGTCGATGTGGGCGATGATACAGAAATTACGGATTCGACTTTGCTCCATGGGCGCAAGTATAGCAGAATGGGCGGACGCAGACAGTGCTGCCCGCGAGAACGCCCATGAGCCATGATCCCAACCCCACCCCACCGACACCCGATCCCACCTTCCACGTCGTCACGCCGGCCGACCGCGACCCCGTGACGGTGCAGGAATTGCGCCGGCTGCCCGTGCGCGAGCTGCCGCAGAGCTTCATCGTCAGCACCGGCCACGGCACAAGCGGGCCGTTCGCCTTCGCCGGCGTCACGCTGCGCGACGTGATCGCCGCGTACGCGCCGGGGGAGTGGGCCGCGGCCGAGGTCGTCAGCGCCGACGGCTTCGCCACGCGCGTGACCGCCGGCGAGTGGCTGGCCGAGACGGCGCGGCCGCTCCTGCTGGCCTATGAGATCGATGGCCGGCCCATGAGCCGGGAAGAGGGCCTAGTGCGCCTCATTGTGCCCACGGAGACGGACGAGGCCCTGCGGCAGGTCAAGTGGGTGGCTGAGATTCGCTTGTCGTAGGGCGGGTTGGCAACCCGCCTCTTCAGAGGGAAATCCACTAACTTCCTCAACTCAATTGAACAAATCATCTATGAGTCTAGTCAAGTCCGTTGGCGTGCCGGATGGTCGCAACCAGGCCAAATACTCCACGTTACCATCCGCGCCCTGGATGGAGGAAGGCGTCAGCCCGGCCACGCCCCAGCCGTTCGTCGCCGCCCAGCCGAGAACATCTTCCAGCACCCGCCGCCGCACGGCCGGATCGCGGACGATGCCGCCCTTGCCGACCGACTCCGGCCCGGCCTCGAACTGCGGCTTGATGAGGGCGACGACGTCGGCCGCCGGGGCCAGCCAGCGGGCGACGGCCGGCAGGATGAGGCGCAGGGAGATGAAGGACACGTCGATGACCACCAGATCGACCTGCTCCGGCAGCGACTCCAGATAGCGGGCGTTCGTTCGCTCCAGCACGACGACGCGCGGGTCCTGGCGCAGCTTCCACTCCAATTGTCCCTGGCCGACGTCGATGGCGAAGACGCGCGCCGCGCCGCGTTGCAGGAGTACATCGGTGAAGCCGCCGGTGCACGCGCCCACATCGGCGCAGACGCGCCCGACCGCAACCACGCCAAAGGCATCGAGCGCCCCGGCCAGCTTGAAACCGCCGCGGCTGACGTAAGGCATGGGTGCGGCCACGTCGATAGTCGCGTCGAGAGGCACGGGCGTGCCGGCCTTATCGACGCGCTCGCCGTTGACGCGCACCTCGCCGGCCATGATCGCCGCCCGCGCCCGCGCCCGCGTCGCCATCAGGCCGCGGTCAACGAGCAGCTTGTCGAGCCGTTCCTTGCCCTTGCTCATTGGTGTTGCCGGATCAGGCCGGCGCGGCCTCGGCCAGCAGGCGCGCCTCCCAGTCGGCCAGCGCGTCGGCCAGCGATTGGCGCAGAGAGATGGTCGGCCGCCAGCCCGTGTCGGCGGCGATCTTGGCGTTGCTGCCGTAGAGGCAGGGCGTGTCCGACGGGTTGAGGCGGGCGGCGTCGGTCTGCACGTCCACGCTCACGCCGGCCAGGTCGATGAGCGTCTCCAGCAGATTACGCACGCTGACGGAGCGACCGGAGCAGATGAGGTAGGCCTCGCCCGGCCGCCCGGCCTCGGCCAGGCGCAGGTAGGCGGCGGCCACATCGCGCACGTCGGTGAAGTCGCGCTCCGGGTCCAGGTTGCCGACGCGCATGACTGGCTCCTGCCGGCCCAGGCGGATGGCTGCCAGCTGGGCGGCGAAATCGGGCACAACGAAGCCACGCGCCTGCCGGGGGCCGATGTGGTTGAACGGCCGCGCTTCGACGACCGGCAGCCCGTAGCGCTCCCAGTAGACGCGGGCCAGTTCCCCCGCGGCCAGCTTGCTGACGCCGTAGGGATGACGCGGCCGGGCGACGGTCTCCTCGGTCAGCGGCATAGCCTCGCGCCCCAGCACGCCGTAGATCTCCGCGCTGGTGACGATGACCACGCGCGGCCGGCCAAACTCGGTCGCCGCCCGGAGGATGTTGGCCGTGCCGCCGGCGTTGACGGCCAGCGTCAGCGCCGGCTCGTCCCACGAGCGCGCCGGGTAGGCTTGCCCGGCCAGGTGGAAGACGACATCCGGCCGCGCCTTGGCCAGCGCGTCGCGCACCGCTGCCGGGTCGAGCAAATCGCTGGCCACGGGCCGGATGCGCGGGTGGTCGGGCAATTCCTGGTGGCTGGTGGCGGCGTGGACGAGCGCGGTCACCTCATGGCCATCGGCCAGCAATCGCTCGACGAGATGGGAACCGGCAAACCCGGTCGCCCCGGTGATAAATACGCGCATAGCCACTCCCAGGCTCCGCGTCGCGGACGCGGAGGTGATTGGCCCATTATAGCCCCCTTGGCCGAATGGCCATATCCCGATTACAGGGCTTTGCCAAAGTCATCCCAGGCGCGCCGACCTGACAGGTGGGCGCCCACCTGTCAGGTCAATGGGCGCGAGACGACTTTGGCCAAGCCCTGATCCCGATTATGAGTCGCCGGGCAACGCGCTTGGAGGGCGGCCGAACGGCTCTATAATGGCTTACGGCATGTTGAAGCGCTCATCTTTTCCTCCCCGGCGCGTGGCTTTGCGGGCCGGGTTGTGTCTGGCGGTTGTGGCCGCGCTGGTGTTGAGCATCCGGCCGCCCGCGCCGGCAGTGATCGCCTTCGGCCCGCGGCAAGAGGTGCATACTACTACCCCCATTCTGGGCGTCCACACGCGCCTGACCGACGAGGTGGAGCCGTGGAAGATCCAGTACACCCTGCGGCTGGTGCGCCAGATGGGCGCGCCGTGGATCGTCGAGTTCTTCCCCTGGGCCTACTACCAGGCCGAGGACGGCAGCGTCGCCTGGGACCACCCCGATCAGGTCGTCGGCCACGCCGAGGCCAATGGGCTGCGGGTCGTCGCCCGGCTGGGCTACACGCCGGAGTGGGCGCGCCCGGCGGATACGCCCCTGACTTACCTTGACGCCGATGCCTACGATGACTTCGCCGCCTTCGCCGCTGCCTTCGCCGCCCGCTACCGTGGCCGGGTGGCGGCCCTCATCGTCGGCAACGAGCCAAACCTGAGCTTCGAG
>DAOSMQ010000226.1:0-4948 GCA_035372725.1 Promineifilum sp. (SeqCode) | reverse complement strand
CGTCGGCGTCCTGATAGACGCGGCCCGTGGCAGCTTTGGCGGTCATGCCGTGGGCAGCGGCTTCGTCGGCGTCGTGGGTGACGCGGCCGGCCGAGGCCTTGGCGGTCATGCCGTGGGCGGCGGCTTCGTCGGCGTCCTGATAGACGCGGCCCGTGGCAGCTTTGGCGGTCATGCCGTGGGCGGTGGCTTCGTACTCGCCCTGGACGAGCGCGTCCAGGAGCGCCTGCTCGTCATCACTCAGCGTGGCCCGCAGGGCCGACAACTTCTTGAACAATGCCTTTGCTGTCTGCTTCTCGTCCATCTCTCTGTCTCCTATCGTTCTGCCTGGCCGTTCCTCTAGGATGACCATGATTTGATTTTCAACGTGCCGCCACTATAGCAGGCAACCCGGTCGGGCGTCTGTCGTCTGGGCGACATAGGCCGCGCCGTTGGTTCTACAGCGCGTTTTGATCCTCGATGCCCAGCAGGGCCTGGCGATGGAGGAGCATGATTCGCCCGCGCCCGGTCAGCAGCCAGCCGTTGCGCCGCCACTCGCCCAGGAAGCGGGCCACCGTCTGGCGCGTCAGGCCCGCGCGCAGGGCCAACTCCTCCTGTGAAAGGGTGATATAGCCCTTATCGGCCGTGGCGCGGTCCTTCTCGTCCATTTCGCGCAGGAGGCGAGCGATGCGGGCCGGCGCTTGCAGGAAGGCCAGGGCGCTCTGGCGGGCATTGGCCTCGGTCAGCCGGCCAGCGGCGATCTCCAGCAGCCGGCGCACGACACGCGGCTCCGTGGCCAGCACGTCCAGGAAGGCCGCCTGCGAAATCGCTAACACGCTCGTTGCCTCGCGGGCGACGGCGCTGGAGGTGTGGGGCACGCCGGCGATGAGCGCGTGCTGGCCGAACAGCTCGCCATCGCGCATTTCGCTGATGGCCAGTTCGCGGCCGTCAGCGCTGTTGAGGGTGATGACGACCCAGCCGGCGCAAATGACGAAGGCACAGACGGGGCGATCGCCCTGGAGATACAGGAAGTCGCCGCGGTCGTATTGCCGCCATTGGCTGATGCGCGCCAAGACTCCCAACTGCTGATCACTGATGCCCATCAGCAGCGGCGCGCAGGTGAGATAGTAGCGGCGTTTATCTTCCAGGGCGGTCATCGTCTCAAAGCTATGCCTGGCCCTCGTAAGAATTGGTGCGCAGGTCGCGCAGGTCGGCCTGGTCGAAGCCGGCGAAGCGTGGCATCACCGTGCTGCTGACGACGCTCAGCCGCGCGGTCATCGTCTCCAGGACGAGCGTGCTGAACGCCGGGCTGCTCATCAGATCGCGTAGCGCGACGGCTGGCACCTGCATCAGTTCCATGTCTTCGCTGGCGACGACGTCGGCCGTGCGCGGCGAGCCGGTCAGGGCGGCAATCTCGCCGAAGAAGTCGCCGGCCAGCAACGGGTTCAGAGCGCGAAAACTACCGTCGGTGTCCTCGTAGCCAGCGACGGCACGCCCGTTGAGGACGAAGTAGGCCTTATCGCTTATCTCGCCGCGGCGGACGATGGCCGTGCCGGCGGGCACGCCGATGACGACCGCGTGGGAAGCCAGCGTGTCACGATCTCGTGGCGACAGCGTGCACAGCGTCGGGATCAGGTCAACGAGTGTGTCGGCGTCGCCCAGACGGGCGGCCCGCCCCGGGCCAAGCCGTGGTGCGGCCGGCGCGCCGCGCAGCAGGGCGATGGAGCGTTGCCAGGCCAGAGCGTCGTGGCGTAGACCGGGCAAAAACAGCACCAGCGCGCCGCCGGCGGCAAGCATCAGGCCGCTGATGAGGAACATCGTCCGCACGTCGATGAAGTCGGCGAAGCCCACCGCGGCCATGCCGATCAGAAACAGGACGTCACGGGCGACGAAGAAGGCGCTATTGACCCGGCCGCGCATCTCGCGGGGGGTGTTGCGCTGGAGGATAAGCCGGCCGCCGATGGCCGATGGCGCGTTGGCGAAGCCGGACAGGCCGATGATGGCAATGGCCAGCGGGATAGAAGTCAGCCGCGAGTAAATGACCGATAGCCCGCCCATCACCAGCCAGCTCAGCGCCATCCACTGTCCCTCGCGCATCCGGTCGAAGAACTTGGCCATTAGCAGACTACAGGCGACGAAGGCCACCGAGGTCAGGCTCTCCTGCAAACCATACTGGAACTCATTCGCCCCCAGCGCCCGGTCAGAGAAGGGCAACAGCAGCGAGTTCGACAGACCGAAGGCAATGAGCACCGGGATGTAGACCAGAAAGAGCGAGCGCAGGACGGGCGTGTCGGCCAGGAAGCGCAGACCGACGCGCAGGTTGCGAACGACCATGGCCGCGCTGGCCTCTTCCTCCGCGCCCAGCGTCTTAATGGACACGAACAGGATGCAGAGCGCGGAGACGAGGAAGGAGACGGCATCGAGCCAGAAGGCCCAATTGATGTTGGCCGCCGAGGCGATCAGTCCCGACGCCGCGAAGCCAATGGCCGTGGAGCCGAAGGAGCTGATGGCCATGAGCGAATTGGCTGCGGCCAGTTCTTCTTCCGGGGCCACTTCGGGCAGGACGCTCTCGTGGGCCGGGTCATAGAACTGGGCGATGGCGCTGGTCAGGGCGACAATGATGTAGAGCCAGGCGATGTTGCGAACCACCAGGAAGGGGATGAGGGCGATCAACACCGCGCGCAGCAGCTCGGTGACGATCATGATCTTCTTGCGGTCGTAGCGGTCGACGATGACTCCGGCGAAGAGGCCCACCAGCAGGCTCGGCGCGGCCGTGGCCATCATCATCAGGCCGACGCTGAGGGCCGAGTTGGTCAGCCGGTAGACCAGGATCGACGCGGCCAGCGAGGTCAGCGCCGTGCCCGCCGTGGACACGAACTGGCCCAGCCACATCAGCCGGAAGTCGCGATGACGAAAGACGCGATAGGGTGACGGCGGTTTAGCGCCGATGGCTGCTGTGGCGGTGGTTATGGCTGTTGCCCTCCTTTTTGGTCGTCATAACGATAACGCAGCGGTGGGTGGCGCTATAGACTTTCTAGCTCGTCCAGCATAGCCTCCAGGGCGTCGTAGCCGCGTTGCCAGAACTCGGTCGTAGCCACGTCGAAACCGGCCTCGGTCAGCACCTGGTACGGCTCGGCTGAGCCGCCATAGGCCAGCAGCTTCAGGTAGCGCGGCACGAACGCCTCGCCCTCCTGCTTATACTGCTCATAGAGCGCCAGGACGAGCAACTGGCCGAAGGCATAGGCGTAGGTGTAGAACGGCGTGGCGTAGAAGTGGGGCACGCTGATCCACTCCCAGCGGAATTCGTCGCTGACCTCCACAGCGTCGCCGAACTGGGCGCGCAAGTTGTCCAAATAGGCCGCGCAGACCTGCTCGGCTGTGGCTCCGTCCTGGATGAGGGCATGGGCCTCGCGCTCGAACAGGCTGAAGCTGGCCTGGCGCTGCACGGTGGCGTAGGCGTCGTCGAGGGCGTAGGCCAGCAGGTCTCGGCGCACAGCCGGGTCCGTCTCGTTTTGCAGCAGGCGGTTGGTCAACAAGATCTCGCTGAAGACTGAGGCCGTCTCGGCCAACGGCAGCGAGGCGTGGAACGTCAGCGGCGAATGGTTGGCGGCCAGCATACCGTGGATGGCGTGGCCCATCTCGTGGGCCACAGTGGCCACGTCGCGGGCTTTGCCGGAGTAGTTGGTGAAGACCCACGGCGTTAGTTCCGGGGCCACGGAGTAGCAGTAAGCGCCGCCGCGCTTGCCTGGCCGTGGTTCGGCGTCGACGTGGTCGGCGTCGATGACCCGTTGCACCAGCGCGGCCAGCCGCGAGTCGAAGGCATTGAGGCTGTCGAGCACGAGAGCCAGACCGTCATCGTAGCTGTAGGCGCGGTCGGCCGGGGCCAGCGGCGCGTAGATGTCATAGCGCCGCAGCTTGTCCAGGCCCAGCCACTCGGCCTTCAGGCGGAAGTAACGCTGGAACAGGGCGTTGTTGCGCCGGCTGGCCTCTAGCAGGGCCTCGACCACCTGGTCGGGGATGTCGTTTTGGAGGTTGCGAACCGACATGGGCGTCGGGAAGTGGCGCAGGCCAACGCTCTCAGCATACCAGTCGCGCACGCGGTGGCTATAGATCTGGGCCAGCGCGGCGCTGTTGTCGCTGTAGACGCGGTATAGCTCCTGATAGGCGGCGGCGCGGACGTCGGCCGAAGGGTGGCGGAAGTAGATCGCCAGCTGGTCGCGGGTCAGCGTCTGCGTCTCGCCATCGATCTCTAGCCGGAAGGAGAACGCGCTGACGATCATGTCATAGAGATTCGTCATCGCGTCGATACCGTTGGTGTCCTTCAGGTTGATGATGCGCTCTTCCGGCTCGGTCAGAGTATGCGGCTGGAACTTGCGTAGCGAGGTGATGTAGTATTGGAGGTCAGGATCGGCCGGCATCAGGCGGGCGGCCGCCTCTTCGGGCAGAGCCTTCAACCACAGCGTGAAGAAGAGCAAGCGGTTCTCGAACGCAGTCAGCGCCTGGTCAAGTCGGTCGCGGATGCTGAGCGAGGTCTGGTCCTGGGTGTTCTCGGAGAAACGCAAGTAGGCGTAAGCGCCCAACAGGTGGCCGTGGTGCATAAGCGACTCGTACTGGCGCAACAGGGCCAGAAGCTCGGCTGGGTCCATGTCCTCGCGCAGTTGGTCGCGCTGGCCCTCGAAGGCGGCCACGTCGGCCTCCAGCGTGGCCAACGCCATGTCGATATTCTCCTGGACGGGTTCGGCCACAAGATCGTCCAGGCTCCAGCGAGTGGGTGTCATGGTTTGGGTCATACGTGCACCTGTTTGTGGTTAAAGGTTCCAAGTGTAGGCGGCGAATTGTACTCGATTCGCCGGCTGCGCAAAGGAAAACCGGCTCGCGGCGGCAATAAAAAACCAGAGCCGGGGATGGCTCTGGTTTTACTAGGAGTAGCGGGGGTCAGATTCGAACTGACGACCTCCGGGTTATGAGCCCG
>DAOSMQ010000225.1:0-4949 GCA_035372725.1 Promineifilum sp. (SeqCode) | reverse complement strand
ACCGAGGACTTCCAGCGCTTCGGTGGTACGCAGCCCCTCGACCGGCCCTATCTGGATTCAAGCGTCCTGACCGTCGCCCGCAAGCGCGTCGGCTGGCTGTTGCTGCTGTTTGTCACCGAAACGCTGACCGGCAGCGTCCTGCGCCACTTCGAAGCGGAGATGGCTGCCGTCGTCTCGTTGGCCTTCTTCATCCCGCTGCTCATCGGCACGGGCGGCAACGCCGGCTCGCAGACGACCAGCACCATTATCCGCGCGCTGGCCGTCGAAGACCTGGACAAGCGCGGCCTGATGCGCCCGCTGATGCATGAGCTGTCGGTTGGGCTGTTGCTGGGCCTGGTGATGGGCATTGTCGCCTATGGCCGGGCGCTGCTGTGGGGCACGGGGCAGCCGGTGGCGCTGACGGTGTCGGTGTCGATCTTCGCCATTGTCGTCTGGGCCAATGTCCTCGGCTCGCTGTTGCCCATCATCGCCAACCGCCTGCGCATCGACCCGACGGTCGTCTCCGGGCCGGCCATGAGCACGTTGGTAGACGCCACCGGGCTATTTATCTACTTCACAGTGGCGGGTCTTATCCTGGCTCTGTAGGCTCTGCCAACGGTCCGGCCGGCCAGCGGACAGGCGTCCGCGGCCGGCCGGGCCGTTGGCCTGACCATTCTACTGGCCAAAGACGGCCGGCAGATAGGCCAGGTAAGTCACCGGCTGGGGCTTTTCGTAAGTGAAGCTCCAGACCGCGCTCCAGTCGCCCAACGTATTGCACGAGCCGTCGCTGTTGCCGGCGCGAACCATCCAGTAGTATGTCGTCCCATCGGTCAACGTCAGGTCGATGGCGTACTCCGTGTCGGTCACTGTGGCCTGCTTGAGGGTGTCGGCCACATCCGGCTCAATGCCGATGCGTACCTCATATTCCGTGGCGTCGGTCGCGTCCGCCCACGTGAGTGTCGGCGCGGCGTTGACCGTGCTGGCGTCTTCGGGGAAGAGCAGCTCGGGGATGGCCGGCGTCGGGCAGGTCGATACGGCGATGCTGAATTGCCACACTTCGCTCCACGGGCCGGTTTCGTTGCAGGCGCCGCCGTTGTTGTGGGCGCGCACCCGCCAGTAGTAGGTCTCGTTGTCGGTCAGTGAAGTGGTGACGGTGTAGCCCGCCGTGGCGCTGCTGTCGCTGATGATCGGGTTGGAAACGTCCGGCTGCTTGCTGACGCGGATGTCGTAGGTCGTCGCGTCCATCACCGCGCCCCATTGGAAGTTCGGCGTCAGGTCGCCCACACTGCTGCCATCGGCCGGGTCGGACAGCATCGGCGCGTCGGGCACGGTGCAGGCCGGGAACGCGATGGTGAACGACCACACCTCGCTCCACGGGCCGTCCTCGTCGCCCAGAGCGCGCACGCGCCAGTAGTAGGTGCCTTCGCCGGGTAGCGTCTTCGTGGCCGAGGTATTGAGCAGGGAAGCGTCATTGACGACGAGGTCGTTGAAGTCGCTATCGGTGGCCACCTGCAAGCGGTAGCCCGTGGCGTTTTCGACGCCCCCCCACTCGAACGCCACCTCGGCCGTGGCCAGCGTCTGACCGTTGGTGGGGGTGATCAGAAGGGGCGCGCTCAGGCCGGGGTTGAGAGCGCTGAGGGCGGCGAAGGCGTCGGCAATGCCCGCGCCGCACGTGGACGTGTCGCAGCTGCTGCCGGCGGGGAAGGGACGGGCGGTCGTTTGCAGGATGTCCAGCACTTCGGCCGGGGTCAGGCTGGGGTCTTCGCCCAGCAGCAGGGAGACGAGGCCGGCGACGTGGGGCGAGGCCATGCTCGTGCCCTGATAGTAGCGCAGGTCGTCGGCGCCGGGGCCGGTCAGACCGGCGTTGAGCGTGGACAGGACGCCGCCGGCGTCGTTGGGGGCGAACTGTTCGCCGCCCGGCGCGGCGATCTCGACCAGCGCGCCGAAGTTGGTGTAATAGGTCTGGTCGCCGGTCTTGCTGGTCGCGGCGACGGTGATGACATTGTTACAGTTGGCCGGGCGAGCATTGGCGGCGTTGATGGCGCTGTTGCCCGCGGCGACAACGGACACAACGCCGGCCGCGGCCAGGTCGTTGAAGGCGTTCTGATAGCTCGCGCCGCACGCGCCGCTGCCGCCCAGACTCAGGTTGATGACATCGGCCGGGTTGGCGTTGGCCGGCGCGCCGGGCACGGCCAGGCCGGCCGCCCAGCGGGTGGCATCCACAATGTCAGAGAGAAAGCCGCCGCAGCGCCCTAGCACCCGCAGGGGCAGGATTTTGGCCTTCCAATTGACGCCGGCTACGTCGCTGCCGTTGTTCGACGCCGCGCCGATGGTGCCGGCGACGTGTGTGCCGTGCCAGGAGCTGTCGCGCGCTGTGCTGCCGGGGAAACACTGGCCGGCTGTACTCCAGTCGCCGGGGTCGGTCGGGTCGTTGTCGCGGCCGTTGCCGTCGTTGGCCGTCGGTGCGTCGGCGATGAAGTCATAGCCGGGCACGGTGCGGCCGGCCAGGTCGGCGTGGCCGCGGATGCCTGTGTCGATGACGGCGACGACAGTGGCGGCTGAGCCGGTGGTGATGCCCCAGGCGGGCAGCAGGTTCAGCCCTTCCTCGACGCCGGGCACGTAGCGGTAGTGCCACTGGTCGGCGAAGCGCGTGTCGTCGGGCGTCAGGTTGGCGGCGGGGGCCTCGGCCAGGGGCGGGGAGGCGATGATCTGCATGATGGCGTCCGGCTCAGCGTAGACCACCTCTGGCAGCGCGGCCATGCGCGCGGCCATGGCGGCCACGGCGGCCTCGTCGATGCGGGCGGGCAAGCCCACGACGTAGGCGTTGCCCGACATCGGCCGCTCCAGCGTCACGGTTAGGCCCGCGGCCGTGCTCAGCCGGTCGAGCAACTGGCCCGTGTTGGCCGAGAGCAGGGCGGCCTCCCCGGCCGGAGCGAATTGGACGATGATCTGGTTGGTCGGCGGGCTGACCATTGGGGCTACGGCCGGAGACGTCGGGGCGGCCTGGGCCGGCGGGTGGCCCAGCAACAGAACAAGGGCGGCAAAGAGGGCCACGGCGGCAACGTGAATACGCCGCGCAGGAACGAAGCGAGACAGTGGGGCGCGCTTAGAAATCATATTCGTCTCCGTATGCTTAATTTGCGGTCGGTAGCCGTTGGGGCGGCTATTCGACGGCAGTTCGAGAAACACTGGGTCACTATAGTGTAGACGGGCCGCCAGTGTCAATAGGCAGGATTACCCCATCGACTAGCCCTGTCGATGAGTTGCTCGTCCAGGGGTCAGGCGAGAACCTCCGCCACAATGGTCTCCAGGTCGGCCGCCGGCCCGTCGCCCGGCTGCCCCAGCAGATTCAGCAGGGCCAGCGCCTGGGGGCGGGTCTGGCTCTCCGTGGCCGGGTGGTCGAGCACCAGGCGCAGGACGGCCGCGGCGCGTTCGTGCTGCCCTTCGGCGATGAGCAGGCGGCCGTAGACGAAGAGCAATACCGTGACGCGCGGCAACAGGCCCAGCCGCCAGGCCAACGCCATGCCCTCGCCCAGATCGCTGCGCGCCTGGCCCAGATCGCCGCGGTCGATGTCGGCCTCGGCGGCGTTGCCCAGGGCCATGACGACCTGCTCGGTGCGGCCCAACTCGCGGTAGCGGGCCAGCGCGTCGCGGAAGTGGGCCAACCCGGCGTCGGGGTCGCCGCCACGGTGGGCCAACGCGCCCAGATTCATCAGCGCCGTAGCCTCGCGCTCCAGGTTGCCGGTTGTCTGGGCCAGTTCCAGGCAGGTCCGATAGTAGGTGTGGGCCGTTTCCAGGTCGCCCTGCAAGTAGGCCATCGTTCCCAGGCGGTTGAGGGCCATCAGTTCCAGCGCGGTGTTGTCGAGGGCGCGGGCCAGGTTGAGGCTCTCGCGGATGTAGTTGGCGAGGGTGTCCATGTCGCCGGTCTTCCAGGCCACGTCGGCGACGCCGTAGAGTACCTGGGCCAGCGTCTCGGCGTCGGCGGCGCGGGCCAGCGGCAGGGCATAGGCCAGCACCATCCGCGCCTGGGCATAGTCGCCGCGGCTGATGGCCACGCGGCTGAGCCAGTAGAGGGCCAGGGCCTGGGCGTGGCCGTCGCCGGCGCGGCGGGCGGTGTCGCGGGCGTAGAAGAGCGCCCGTTCGGCGGCCGGAAAGTCGCCCAGGTTCCAGGCCACGGCTCCCAGCTTGAGGCGCAGGCCGCTGATGGCCGTCTCGGCGGGCGTGTCCTCAGCTTGCAGGAGCGACAGGGCACGCTCGAAGGCGGCGCGGGCGGAGTGGTACGCGCCGCTGCGCTGGGCGCTGTCGCCGGTACGCTCCAGATAGGCGGCGGCGCGGGCGTTGGCCCCGGCCAGGGCGTAGTGCTCGGCGATGAGGCCGAGGTATTCGCCCAGACGCGCGCCGGCGTTTAGCTCCAGCCAGCGGGCGACGCGAGCGTGGTGCTGTCGCCGGGCGCGCAGCAAGACGGTCTGGTAGGTCACTTCGCGCAACAGGTTGTGCTTGAAGGTGTATTCGTGGGTGCCGGCAAAAACAGAACGTTCGCGGCGGACGACAAGTTCGCGCCGGGTGAGCGAGTCGAGCAGGGCATTGAGGGCGCGCGGATCGATGTGGCCATTGCTCCCTCCGGTCGCGCCGTTGGTCGGGCTATCGGGCGATTCGGCGGCGCTGGTCAGCTGAGCGGCGGTATCGCTCAGGGTGCGCACCGCGTCGTCCCAGAAGACGCGGCCGACAATGGCGGCGCGCTGCAAGACCGCCCGCTCCTCGCGCGGCAAGCCGTCGAGGCGCGCTTGCAGCAGGCCGGTCAGCGTGGAGGGCACCTGAATGGTGGGCAGGCGGTCGGCGTGGATGTGCCAGCGCTCCGGCGCGACCTTGAGCGCCGGCGCGCCGGCCGGGCTTTCGACAGGATCAACCCCCACCCGCTCGATGACGCCTTGCTCAATGAGCATCTTGACCAGTTCCTCGATGTAGAAGGG
>DAOSMQ010000224.1:0-4950 GCA_035372725.1 Promineifilum sp. (SeqCode) | reverse complement strand
TCGGCGGCGGCTATACCTACGTCCACGCGTTGCTGCTACAATACTTTGGCGAACGCAAGTAAGTGGTCAGTGATGAGGCCAGTGGTTCATGCTCCGTGCTGACCACTGGTCACTACCGATGGACGATAACGATCCCTTTAGCACCCTGACGACGCTGCCCCCCGAACAGCGCTGGCGCGGGCAGGCCGCCCCTGTGCCCGTGGTCGTCGCCCTGATCCGGCGGGCGCACGACGACGGCGAGCAGCTGCTGCTCATTCGCCGCGCCGCCGGGCCATACACCGGTCACTGGGCGCTCGTCGGCGGCAAGTGGGACTTCGGTGAGACGCTGGCCGAGGCCATCGTCCGCGAGGTGCGCGAGGAGACGGGCCTGGCGACAGCGCTGGTGGCCGTGCGCGGGCTGATCAGCGAGCGCGTCACGCCGTGGTCGCCGGCCGAGTTGGGCGCCCACTTCCTGCTGCTGGTCTGCGACCTGGTTGTGCGCGGCGGCGAGGCGGCCGAGCAAAGCGAGGGCCTCGTAGCCTGGTTCGACCACGCCGCCATCGACGCCCTCCACGCCGCCGGGACGATCATCCCCAGCGACTACGCCATGATCCGCGAGTTCGCCGCGGCCACCGGCTGCGCCCCCTACGTCGAAGTCGAAATGCGCGCCACGGTCGGCGGGGCGGCCGGGTCGCTGAGCGAGCTGCTGCGCTTCCGCCGCCACGAGCATGACGACTAGGCCTCGCCCGCGCGGCCGGCTTCTCTAACGCCTATGCCCCTTCTCCCCGGCGAACGTCTCCACAACCGCTACCGCGTCGTCAGCCTGCTGGCCTCCGGGCCATATGGGGCCGTCTACCGCGCCTACGACGCCGCCGACCGGCGCAGCGTGGCCATCAAGGAGTACCTCGACCCGTCCGTTGACATCCAACGGCGCTTTCGGGCCGAGGCGCGGCGGCTGGCGGCGCTGAGCCACCCGCAGTTGCCGGACACGCTCGATCATTTCGCCCTCGACGAGGGCCAGTATCTCGTCAGCGCCTACATCGACGGCGTCAGCCTGGCCGAGTTGCTGGCGCAGTACGGCCCGCTGCCGTCAGACCTGATCATCCCCTGGCTCCAGTCCGCCAGCCACCCGCTGGCTTACCTGCACGCGCAGAAGCAACTGCACCTCAACGTCAAGCCGGCCAATATCCGCCTGACGCCCGCGGGCGAGGTCTTCCTGGTCGATTCGGGCCTGCCGGGGCTGGGTGTGCGGCCACACACGGCCGGCTTCGGCGCGCCGGAGCACCAGGCCCAGGGCGCGGTTGGCCCAGAGGCGGACATCTACAGCCTGGGGGCGACGCTCTACGCCCTGCTGACCGGGCGGACGCCGCCCAACGCCCTCAGCCGCGAGACGGGCCTGAGCGACCTGGTGCCCGCCCGCGAGGTCAACCCCGACGTCGAGCCATACCTGTCCATCGTCGCTGGGCGGGCCATGTCGCTGCGGGCGGACGCGCGCTACGAGTCCGTCGAGGCCTTTGCCCGCGCGCTGGAGCGGCCGGCGGGCCGCCCCGCGCCGGAGGTCAGCCCGCTGCGGCGCACGGAGCCGGTGGAGACTTCGGCCCGGCCCGCCGCCGCGCCGCGCCGGCCCACACGCACGCGCCGCCGCCTGGAACGGCGCACGGCATTGGCCCTGGCCGTGGGCGGCCTCTTCCTGTTGGCCTTTGTCGCCTTCCTTCTCGTCACCAACCTGGACCGGGAGCAACCCGTCGCCGGGCCGCAGGCGACGCAGACGCTGCAATCGGCCGTTGCCGCCGCCCTGACCGAGTTCGCGCCCACGCCGACGCCCTCGCCGGAGCCGACCATCGCGCCCACGCCGACGCCACGGCCGTTCATCACCGGCACCGGCTCGCGGATGATCTACGTCCCCGGCGGCGAGTTCAGCCTGGGCAATGACGACAGCGAGGAGAACGACGAGAAGCCAGCCGTGCGCGTGCAGATCGACAGTTTCTTCATCGACGAGACCGAGGTCACCAACGCCGCCTACGCGCTGTGCGTCGATGCCGGCGTCTGCCCGCGGCCCGACCGCGCCGGGGCGACCTATCACCCCAGCTACTTCGGCGATCCGGCCTTCGACGACTATCCGGTCATCAACGTCAGTTGGTTCGACGCCGAAGCCTTCTGCGAGTGGCGCGACGCGCGACTGCCGACCGAGGCCGAGTGGGAATACGCCGCCTCCTTCGACCCCATGGAGGGCATCAAGTTCCTCCACCCCTGGGGCGATTCGTTCGACGGCGAGCGGCTCAACTTCTGCGATGTCAACTGTCGCCGCGACGGCCCCGATGCCGTCTGGGACGACGGCTTCAACGACACCGCGCCCGTCGGCAGCTACCCCGACGGTCGCTCGCCCCTGGGCGTCTACGACATGCTCGGCAACGTCATGGAGTGGGTCGGCGACTGGTACGACTTCAACGCCTACGACGCCATCGCCGACACCAACCCGCGCGGCCCGACGGAGGGCGACTTCAAGTCGTTGCGCGGCGGCTCGTGGCTGTCGCCGTCGGCGGAGCTAAACGTCAGCGCCCGCGGCAACTTCGAGCCGACCGTGTCGCAGGCCAACCTCGGCTTCCGCTGCGCCATGCCGCCCCCATGAGGCGGGCCACAGACGACAGGCTGTGGGCGACGGCCCGCGCCCCAATTTGACCTGACAGGCGGGCGGCCAGTCGTTCTCTGGCGGCAGTGCCATTCGTGGCGCGCCCACCTGTCAGGTCGGCGCGCCTGGGTGACTTTGGGGAAACCCTGATCCTCTTGCGTCTTTGCGTCCTTGCGTTAAAACAAGCCCATGATCCCCACAACAGCCGACATCGTCATCTGTGGCGCGGGCATCGCCGGCATCTCGGGCGCCTATCACCTGGCCGCGCGTCACGGCATCGGCGACATCCTTCTCGTCGAAGAGGGGTCGCCGCTCATGCTCACCAGCGACAAATCGACCGAGGCCTACCGCAACTGGTGGCCCGGCCCCGGCGACGCCATGGTGCGCTTCATGAATCGCAGCATCGACTTGTTGGAGGCGTTCGCCGCCGCCAGCGACAACCTCTTCCACCTCAACCGCCGCGGCTACGTCTTCCTGACCGCCGACCCCGCGCGGGCCGAGGTCTACCGGCGCTCAGCCGAGGAGTCATCGGCACTGGGCGCGGGCGAGCTACGCATCCACCGCGGCCGGCCCGATGACCCGCCCTTCCCGCCCCCCGTGGCCGAGGGCTACGCGCCGGAATTGGGCGGGGCCGACCTGGTACTCGACCCGGCGCTCATCCGGCAACGCTTGCCATTCGTCACCCCCGACGCGGTGGCCATGCTCCATCCGCGCCGCTGTGGCTGGCTGAGCGCCCAACAGCTGGGCATGTGGCTGCTGGACGAGGCGCGGGCGCGCGGCGTGCGGCTGGTCAGTGGCCGTGTGACGGCCATCGACATGGCCGGCGGTCGGGTGCGCGGCGTCACCGTCCGCGCGGCCGGCGGCGAGCAGCGCATTGAGACGGGCGTCTTCGTCAATGCCGCCGGGCCGCTGGTGGGCGCGGTCAGCCGGCTGCTGGGCGTCGAGTTGCCCATCTTCAACGAGCTGCACGGCAAGGTGGCCATCAATGACCCATTGGGCATCGTCCCCCGCGACGCGCCGCTGCTCATCTGGAGCGACCCGGTGCTGCTGCCCTGGGCAGATGAAGAGCGCGAGGAACTGGCCGCGGCCGAGGAAACGCGCTGGCTGACCGAGCCGTTCCCCGCTGGCGTCCATTTCCGGCCGGAGGGCGGCCCCGGCGCGCAGACGTTGCTGCTGCTGTGGACTTACGACGTCAAGCCGGCCGAGGCCGTCTGGCCGACGCGCTTCGCGCCGGAGTACGCCGAGGTAGTGGTGCGCGGGCTGGCGCGAATGGTGCCGGAGCTGGCCGTCTACGCCGGCAACTTCGGCCGGCCGATCATCGACGGCGGCTACTACTGCAAGACGCAGGAGAATCGGCCGCTCATTGGCCCGCTGCCAGTAGAGGGGGCCTACGTCTTCGGGGCGCTGTCGGGCTATGGCATTATGGCCTCCCAGGCGGGCGCGGACCTGCTGGCCGCCCACATTGCCGGCAGCGACTTGCCAGCCTACGCGCCCGCCTTCGCCCTCAGCCGCTACGACGACCCGGCCTATCGGGCGCTGTTGAATAGTTGGGACCCGACGACGGGGCAGTTGTAAGGGTGGGATGACTCGCGAGGCACTATGACCATCAAAGTTTGTCTGGCGGGCGCGACCGGGTGGGCCGGGTCGGCGCTGGCCCGCCACATCGCCCACACCGAGGACATCGAACTCGTGGCCGCGGTCTCGCGCACGCACGCGGGCCGCATTCTGGGCAACGTGTTGGGCGAACCGCGCCTGATCGGCCCGATATTGGCCACGGCCGAAGAAGCGCTGGCCTATCCCTGCGACGTTTTCTTCGAGTACACCCGGCCGGACGTGGCCAAAGCCAACGTCCTGGCGGCTCTGAATCGTGGCGCGCACGTCGTGATCGGCACGTCGGGCCTGACGGATGATGACTATGCCATGCTGGCGAGCGTCGCCGAGGCCCGCGGGCGCGGCGTGCTAGCCGCCGGCAACTTCGCCCTGACGGCCGTCCTCCTGCAGAAATTCGCCGAGATGGCGGCGCGGCTGATTCCACAATGGGAAATCATCGACTACGCCGCCGACGGCAAGCGGGACGCGCCCAGCGGAACGGTGCGCGAACTGGCCGCGCGCCTGTCGCGCATTCGCCCCGCGGAACTCACCGTTCCGCTGGAGGAAACACAGGGCGTCGTCGAGACGCGCGGCGCGCGCCTGGGCGGCGCGCAAGTCCACTCCGTCCGTCTGCCCGGCTATACCATCTCGGCCGAGATCCTCTTCGGCATGACGGATCAGCGGCTATCCATCCGCCACGACTCCGGCAACAGCGCCGAGCCGTATGTGGACGGGGCGCTGCTGGCCATTCG
>DAOSMQ010000223.1:0-4977 GCA_035372725.1 Promineifilum sp. (SeqCode) | reverse complement strand
CGCCGACGTCATCGATGTGGATGAGTTGAATAGCGGTGAGCGGCGCGAAGGGCTATACACCGGCTACCTGGTTTTCCTGCGCAAGCTGGGCACGGGCGTCATGGTCTTTGCTGTCGGCCAACTGCTGTCGGCCACGGGTTATGCCAGTTCCACTACCGGTAGCGCCTTTATGGAACAACCAGCCGCCGCGCTGGTGGTCATGCGCGCTCTGGTAACCGCGCTGCCTGCCATCGCTCTGGGGCTGTCGCTCCTCCTGGCCTGGCGCTTTCCCATCGACCGGACCAGCCACGAAGCCGTCCGCCGCGCGCTGGACGAACGCCGCGCCGCCAGGGAAGCCGGCGCGACCTTGCCTTCACCCAACCCATAAAAGGAGTCACTCACATGTTACAGATCGGCGATCCCGCCCCCGACTTTGAACTGCTGTCCGACGAAAACCAGCCGGTGACGCTGGGCGACCTGCGCGGGCAGCGTGTCGTGCTCTTCTTCTATCCCAAGGCCGACACGCCCGGCTGCACCGTCCAGGCCTGTGGCTTCCGCGATCGCTTCCCGATCATCGAGGCCGGCAACGCGACCGTCATCGGCGTCAGCCCCGACATGCCCGCCGCGCTGGCCAGGTGGCGCGCCAAGGAACAACTGCCCTACACGCTGCTGTCTGACCCCGACCACGTTCTGGCCGATGCCTATGGCGTCTGGGGCGAGAAAACCGCCTACGGCCGCAGCTACATGGGCATCATCCGCAGCCACGCCATCATCGGCCCCGACGGGCGCATCGAAGACCTGCGCATCCGTGTCAGTCCGGAGGAAAGCGTACAGGCGGCGGTCGATTTCCTGGCCGCCCACGGCGAGAACGGCCCGGCATGACCGCGCCGCTGGCCCGCGCCCTGCGTTTCCATCGCTTCGGCCCGCCGGCCGAGGTGCTGTGCCTGGAAGAACTGCCGGTGGAGGAACCCGGCCCCGGCCAGGTGCGCCTGCGCCTGAGCCACCGGCCCATCAACCCGTCTGATCTGCTGACCATCGCCGGCCAGTACGGCCGCCTGCCGCGGCTGCCGGCCACGCCGGGGTTGGAGGGCGTCGGCCGGGTCGAGGCCGTGGGCGAGGGCGTGCGCGGCTGGCGCGTTGGCGACCGGGCCATCCCGCTGGGCGCGGGCGGCACGTGGCGCGAAAGCCAGCTTGTCGCCGCCGCCGGCCTACTGCCCGTGCCCGACGCCGTAGACGACGCCACGGCGGCCCAGTTCGTCGTCAATCCGGTGACCGCCTGGGTGATGCTGGAGCAGGAATTGGCCCTCCAGCCCGGCGATTGGGTCGTGCAGACGGCCGCCGGCTCGGCCCTCGGCCGGATGGTCATCCAGCTGGCCCAATTGCGTGGCTACCGGACGATCAACTTCGTCCGCCGGCCAGAGCAGGTAGCTGAACTGCGCGACCTGGGCGGCGACGCTGTTTTCGCCACCGGCGAGCCGGATATCGTCGCGCGCGTCCGCGAGTTGACCGGCGGCCAGGGAGCCAGAGGGGCGTTGGAGGCCGTCGGCGGCGAGACGGGCGCGCTGGCGCTGCGCTGCTTGCAGCCGGGCGGGGTCATGCTCGTCTACGGCTTGCTGGGCGGCGAGCCGCTGCCGCTCCACAACGGCGAGATGCTCTTCCGCGGTCTGACCATACGCGGCTATTGGCTGAGCTACTGGTTCCAGCAGACGCCGCCGGAGCGCGTGGCGACGACGCTGCAAGGGCTGATGGCGCTACTGGCCGAGGGACGGCTGGAATTGGCTGTCGCGGCGAGCTACGATCTGGCCGACTTCCGCGCCGCCGTGGCCCACGCCGAGCGGCCAGGCCGGCAGGGCAAAATTCTGCTGACCGGTTAATTGGTTCGCGGCCGTTGTCGAAATCGCTGTTGGTCATTCGTCATTACCATAGAAAGCGCGCACAAGCGCCATATCATGTTCAGGAGACGAACGATGCAATACATGCTGTTGATCTACGTGGACCCGCAGACCTACGCCGGCGTGACCGAAGAGCAGCTTCAGACCGAGATGGCCGAGTACTACGCCTTTGGCCCGTCGCTGCGCGAGCGCGGCATCGAGGTGAGCGGCGAGGGCTTGCAGGGCATTGAGACGGCGACGACACTGCGCGTCCGCGACGGCCAGGCGCTCATCACTGACGGCCCCTTTGCCGAGACGAAGGAACACCTGGGCGGCTTCTACCTGATCGACGTGGCCAATCTGGACGAGGCCATCGAGGTCGCCAGGCGTATCCCCGACGTCC
This sequence comes from Promineifilum sp. (SeqCode), assembly GCA_035372725.1. Taxonomy (GTDB): domain Bacteria; phylum Chloroflexota; class Anaerolineae; order Promineifilales; family Promineifilaceae; genus Promineifilum. Next base: position 2,724 of record DAOSMQ010000223.1, on the reverse strand, counting down.
GGCGCGGCTCGGTCGAGATTCGCCCGGTGATGGTCTACAACTAGGCGTCCGGCAAAACTCTCGCGCTGCCCACGCTGGCCGGTGGCCGGCGCGGGCCGCGCGGGGCCGGCCAACCGATGCCCGCCACCAGCGACGCCATCGAGCGCGCCCTGCGCGAAGACACCGGCCGCGTCCTGGCCATCCTCATCGCCGCATTCGGCGACATCGACCTGGCTGAGGATGCGTTGCAGGAGGCGCTGCTCGTCGCCGTGGAGCGTTGGCCGGCCGGCGGCCTGCCCGACAACCCCGCCGCCTGGCTGGTGACCGTCGCCCGGCGCAAGGCGTTCGACCGCCTGCGCCGCGACCGGACGCTGGCCGAGAAGATGCCGCTGCTGGCCGATCTAGCCACTGACCCATTTGACGACCCCGCGGCCATGGACGACACGCCCATCCCCGACGAACGGCTGAAGCTCGTCTTCACCTGTTGCCATCCGGCGCTGGCGTTAGAGGCGCGCGTGGCCCTGACGCTGCGGCTGTTGGGTGGGCTGGATACAGCCGAGATCGCCCGCGCTTTCCTGGTGGCGACGCCGGCGATGAACCAGCGCCTGACGCGGGCCAAGGCCAAGATTCGCGCCGCGGGCATCCCCTACGAGGTGCCGCCGCTCACCGCCGTGCCCGAACGGCTCGACGGCGTTCTCCACGTCCTCTACCTTATCTTCAACGAGGGCTACGCCGCCACCTCCGGCGACGCCCACATCCGCGCCGATCTCTGCGCCGAAGCCTTGCGCCTGGCGGCAACGCTGGTGGACTTACTCGATGCCCGGCCGGAACTGGGGCCGCAGCCGGAGGCGATGGGGCTGCTGGCGCTGCTGCGGCTGCACGACTCGCGTCGCGCCGCCCGGCTGGACGCCGCCGGCGACATCATCCTGCTGGAAGACCAGGATCGGCGGCTGTGGAACCGCGCGGCCATCGACGCCGGGCTATCCCTTCTCGACCGGGCGCTGGCGCTGCGGCGGCCCGGCCCCTACCAGATTCAGGCGGCCATCGCCGCGCTGCACGCCCGCGCCGCCACCGCGGCCGACACCGATTGGCAGCAGATCGCCGCCCTCTACGACGCCTTGCGCCGCGTCGCGCCGACGCCGGTGGTGGAATTGAACCGGGCGGTGGCCGTGGGCATGGCTCGCGGGCCGCTGGCGGGGCTGGCGCAGCTGCAACGGCCGGAACTGGCCGCGGCGCTCGACGGCTACCACTGGTACCATGCCGCTGTGGCCGACTTCCTGCGCCGCGCTGGCTACCGGCCAGAGGCCCGCGCCGCCTACGTTCGCGCCCTGTCACTGTGCGACAACCGCGCCGAGCAGATTTTCCTCGCCCGCCGCATCGCCGAGACGAGTTAGGACGAGGGCGCGGCGAGTCTACTTGGCGATGGAGATGGCTTCTGGCAGAAGAACGCGGCCGTCGGGCAGGGGGCCGGCCGGCGTGGTCGCGTCCAGGCGCGGCAAGCCCTCGCTGGGCGCGTAGAAGCCGGTGGCCAGGCGGTACTCGCCCGGTGGCAGGACGCTCAGGTCGAACGTCACCGTGTCGCTGACGACCTCGCCGGCAACCCACTGGCCGGTGGGGTAGCTATCGCCGGCCGGCGCGCCGTCGCTCTGGGCGACGATGGCCCCGGCGCTGTTGAGCAGGTGGACGAAGCGGGTGAAGTCGCCCGGCGCGCCAGTCGCGGCCTGCCAGATAAGCGTCAGCCGCAGCGCGCCGCCGTCTTGCGCCAGTTGATAGCCGCGCAGGTCGATGAGCGCCCGGCCGTCGCCGCTAAAGGTCGCCGCCGCGGGGCGCAGGCCGCCCGGCAGGACAAAGTTCGGTTCGTGTAGTCGCGCTATCCACGCGCCGCCGGCCCACTCAGCCATCCCCACCCGCCGCGTCAGCACCGTTTGCCCGCTGCCGGCGTCGTAGAGGCGCATAACCAGCGGGTACGCGCCCGCCGAAGCCGCGTCTGGCAGGCGCAAGGCGAGCCAGTCGGCCGTCCACTGCCCTGCCGCCCAGAGCGTGCTCGGTTGGAAGCCATAGCCGGGCTGGGCGTCAAGTTGGGCCAGCGTCGCGCCGGTGGCGTCTTGCAGCCGCAGCGAGAACTGGTAGCGCGCCCCCAGCGGCCGGTCGGTGTACCAGGCGAAATGGCCGTCGAGCGTTGTCGCGTCGCGCATGGTCAGGCTCATGGCCCGCACGTCCAGGTTGCCGGTCGCTGGCCGCCCGTCGCCCTCCCCATTCCTAATTCCCGCTTTGACGCGCACTGGCCGCAGGAACAGATCGCCGCGCGTGCCACCAGAGGGCAGCAGCGGGCGCGCTCCGTCGAGCGTCAGACGAGGCACGTAGAGGCCGGGTGGCGCGTCGGCGGGAATGCTCAGGCGGAAGACCGGCGCGGCCGTGTCCAGCGGCCGTGTCGCCGCGGCGACAACGGGCGGCGCGGGCGCGCCTTCGGCCGGCGGGCGAACGCTGGCCGGCGTCACCAGCGCCAGCGTGGCCGCGCGGCCGTCGCCGGGGGTCACGCTGAGCGTCACGACCAGCGTTTCCCCGGCGGCGATTTCCTCGGCGCTATAGCCGTACTCATATAGCCGTATCCCGTTCTCGAAGGCCACGCCGCCGCGGTCGTGGTGCAGATAGGCCATCTGGGCGAAGTCCCAGGTCAGATCGCCGGCGGGCAGGCCGCGCGGGTCGTTGCGCCAGAGGAGGGCGGCCGCGGCCGTCAGCAGGACG
>DAOSMQ010000222.1:0-5000 GCA_035372725.1 Promineifilum sp. (SeqCode) | reverse complement strand
CACATCCTCGACGCCGATGCCCTCGCCCCAGGCCAGAACGCGAATGCCGGCGTCCCGACTCTCGCGCCCAATCGTGTCCGTCAGCCGTTGGTCGTAGTCAAGGAACCGCCGCCATAGCGCTGCGCCGTCGGGCAGGGCCAGGATTTCGGCCCTCATGCCGGCCCGGCCGGGGGCCGTCGCCCACTCATGGCGGCGGCGCGCGTCGTCCGTCTCCAGGCAGACGATGCGCCCGGCGGGGATGACTTGCGTCAGCACCGACGGGTGGGTGATGCCGCCGTCGATCAGCAGCGGCGCGTCGGGCCGGCCGGCCAGGTCGCCGGCCAGCAGGTCGAGCATCTCGGCGTTGTTAGCCCGGTAGAGAGCCTCGAACTCCGCCCACGGCCGGGAGAGCATCCACGCTAACGGGTTGGCGGCGGTGAACCAGGCCGTCGTCGCCGGGTGGCGGATGGGGTCAAAGTGGAAGCGGCCGAAGACGGCCTCATCCATGTCGTAGACGGCGATGCCCGTCCGCGCGCCGAGGGTGCGGGCGATGGTTGACTTGCCGGAGGCGGAGCCGCCGATGAGCCAACGAAGGTTGGCCCGGCAAGATAGGCTGTCTGTGGCGTGGTCAAGCAGAGACTGTTGTGGAGTAGGCACTAGCCCTCTATGGCCAAGGATGGGTCACTTTTGTGTCGTGCCATGGCATATCTCGGGGTCGGTTACGATAAAACGGCCGATCATTTTCTGATTCATTCAACCCCTCTCGTTCCTCGCGCATGTCCAGAGGCTATTCTACTACAATCTGTATCTGGTGCGGCTCGCCCACGTAGTTGCTGTCCTTGACGACGATGAGGCGCAGGTAGTCCGCGTTGCGCGGCGGCGTCAGGAAGACCTGGGGCGCGGCCTGTGGCGGCAGCAACTCCACCGGTGTACCCTCGGCGAAGTGGCCGAAGAGTTGCGCCGGTGGCTGGTCTTCGGCCTCCTCCGGCGTCACGAGCGCCGCGTCGCCCACATCGGGCAGCGGCGGCAGGGGAATGGCCACGGCTCGCCAGACGGCCGGCGCGGGCGTCGGCGTGGGGGCCAGGGCGCTGTCGAGGAACAACTCCGTACCGTCCGGGGTGCAGTCGAGGGAGCCGATCGCCGCCGGCGACAGGGCGCAGAGCGGCCGCTCGCTGATGCCCGCCGGGCGCGTGGGCCTATGGCCTTCCCGACAACCGCGCCCTTCTGCCCATTTTGAGGTAAAATCCTCTCATGCCACGCGAACGCACCTACCGTACCGAGGCCATCGTCGTCCGCCGCAGCGACTTCGGCGAAGCTGACCGGCTGTTGACTCTTTTCAGCCCTGAACGTGGCAAGATGCGCGCCATTGCCAAGGGCGCGCGCAAGCCCCAGAGCCGCAAGACCGGCCACGTAGAGCTATTCATGCGCAGCAAGTTCCTCCTGGCCGAGGGGCGCGACCTCGACATCGTTACCCAGGCGGAGACGGTGGACACCTACGCGCCGCTGCGCGAGAGCCTGGTGCGGGCAACCTATGCCAACTACGCCGTGGAACTGCTCGATCGCTTCACCGTCGACGAAGACCCCCACCGCAACATCTACGAGCTGCTGACGCTGGCTCTGGAAACGCTGGCCGCGGCCGACCAGCCGCTGCTGCTGGCCCGCTTCTACGAACTGCGGCTGCTGTCGCTGACCGGCTTCCAGCCGCGGCTGTTCAACTGCGTCGCCTGCGGCGAGGCCATCGCCGAGCAAGACCAGTTCTTCAGCCCCGAGCTGGGCGGCCTGCTCTGCCCCGCCTGCGGCCCGACCGACCCGCGCGCCATGCCCGTCTCGGCCGTGGCCGTTAAGGTGATGCGCTACTTGCAGACGCGGCCGTGGGCCACTGTCAGCCAGTTGCGCCTCCAGCCGGCCGTGCTGCACGAGGTCGAGCGCGTCCTCTACGACTACCTGACCCACATCCTGGAGCGCGAACTGAAGTCCGTGGACTTCCTCCACCGCCTGCGCCGCGAAGCGGAGTTGTTGGCGGAAGAGTAAGAGGCTCACGCAAAGGCGCGAAGGGGCAAAGGCGCTAAGAAAGAACCTCAGCCAAAGAACGCCAGGAACGCCAAGCGAAGCAGTTTGTTTTCCTTTGCGCCTTAGCTCCTCCGCGCCTTTGCGTGAGCTCTTCTACACCGTGCTATAATCCCCCACTGACAACTATGACAACCCCCCTCAACTTCCAACAAATGATCCTCCGCCTGCTGGACTACTGGCAGGCTCAGGGCTGCCTCATCTGGCAGCCCTACAACGTGCAGGTCGGCGCGGGCACGATGAACCCGGCCACCATCCTGCGCGTCCTCGGCCCGGAGCCGTGGAACGTGGCCTACATCGAGCCGAGCATCCGCCCGGACGACGGCCGCTTCGGCGAGAACCCCAACCGCATGCAGCAGCACTACCAGTTGCAAGTCATCCTCAAGCCCGACCCCGGCAACCCCATCGAGCTGTACCTGAACAGCCTGGCGGCCATCGGCATCAGCCAGCGCGAACACGACATCCGCTTCGTTGAGGACAACTGGCAGTCGCCCGCCCTCGGCGCGTGGGGCCTGGGCTGGGAGGTCTGGCTCGACGGGCAGGAGATCACCCAGTACACCTACTTCCAGCAAGCCGGCGGGCTGGACCTGAACCCCGTCTCGGTAGAGATCACCTACGGCCTCGACCGCATCGCCCTGGCGCTGCAGGGCAAGAACAGCGTCTGGGAGATGGCCTATGGCGCGGGCGTGGGCTATGGCGACGCGCTGCTGCAAGCCGAGATCGAGCATTGCAAGTACTACTTCGACGTGGCCGACGTGGACGCGCTGAAGAACATCTACGACACCTACGAGCGCGAGGCCCTGCGCTGCCTTGACGCCGGTCTGGTGGCCCCGGCCCACGACTACAACCTGAAGTGCTCGCAACTGTTCAACGTGCTGGACACGCGGGGGGCCATCGGCGTCACCGAGCGGGCGGCCTACTTCGGCCGCATGCGCCGCGTGGCCAACAAGGTCTCCACCGCCTACGTCGCCCAACGGCAGCAGATGGAGTACCCGTTGGCCGAAAAAGGGGCCAGGGGCCAGGGGCCAGGGGCCAGGGAGGAGAACACCTCCTCCGAAACCCGGAACCCGGAACCTGGAACCCATCCCCCGGCCGACGGCGATACCTTCGTCCTGGAGATCGGCAGCGAAGAACTGCCCCACGGCGACCTGACCAGCGCTCTGGAGCAATTGCGCGCCGCCGTGCCGGCGCTGCTCGACGCCGCCCGGCTGGCCCACGGGGACATCCGCGTCCAGGGCACGCCGCGCCGGCTGGCGGTGATCGTCGAAGGGCTGGCGGCGCGCTCGACCGACGTCGAATCGACCGTCAAAGGGCCGCCGGCCGACCGCGCCTTCGACGCCAACGGCCGGCCCACCCAGGCTGCCGCCGGCTTCGCCCGCAGCCGCGGCCTGTCGGTCGATGACCTGACCGTCGTCGAGGAGGGCGGCAAGCGCTACGTCTCCGCCGTCGTGCGCGAGGCGGGGCGGCCGTCGCTGGAGGCGCTGGCCGAGCGCCTGCCCGACCTCATCGCCGGGATCAAGTTTGAGAAGTCGATGCGCTGGAACGCCACCAACGTCAGCTATAGCCGGCCGCTGCGCTGGCTGCTGGCCCTGCACGGCCCGGCGGTCGTGCCCTTCCGCTACGCCGGGGCGGATAGCGGTCGCGTGACCTACGGCCTGCGCCCCTTCGGTTCGCCGGTCATCTCCGTGGCCGACGCCGACGCCTACCTGCCCGCCCTGGCCGAGGCGACCATTGTCCTGGATATGGACGACCGCCGCGCGGCCATCGCCGCCGGCGCAGAGGCGCTGGCCCGCTCCGTCCACGGCAGCATCCCGGCCGACCCCGCCCTGCTGGACGAGGTGACCAACCTGGTGGAGCGGCCGACGCCCCTGCTTGGCTCTTTCGAGGAGCGTTTCCTGGCCCTGCCGCCGATGGCGCTAGTGGCTGTCATGCGCAAGCACCAGCGCTACTTTCCAGTTTACAAGGGCGAGCGGCTGCTGCCCCATTTCGTCGCCGTCCGCAACGGCGACGCCGAGCACCTCGACATCGTTCGCGACGGCAACGAGCACGTCATCCGCGCCCGCTTCGCCGACGCGGCTTTCTTCTACGACAAGGATATCAAGCGCGGCCTGGCCGAGTTTGTGCCGGAATTGGGCAAGCTGACTTTCCAGACCGGTCTCGGCTCGATGCTGGACAAGACACGGCGCTTGGAGCAACTCGTGCCCACCGTGGCCGGGATGCTGGGCCTGAGCGACGCCGAGCGGGCCACAGCCAGCCGCGCCGCGGCGTTGGCCAAGGCCGACCTGGCCACGAGCATGGTCATCGAGATGACCAGCCTGCAAGGCAAGATGGGCGGCCACTACGCCCTGCGTGGCGGCGAGCCGGCCGAGGTGGCCACGGCCATCGCCGAGCAGTACGACGCCGTCAGCAGCACGCGCCCGGCGCTGGCCCTGGCCCTGGCCGACCGGCTGGATAGCCTGGCCGGCCTGTTTGCCGCCGGGCTGGGGCCGAAAGGCTCCAACGACCCCTTCGGCCTGCGCCGCGCCGCGCTGCAACTGATCGAGAACCTGACCGCCCACGGGCAGCGCTTCGACCTGCGTGCCGGGCTAGATGCCGCCGGGGCGCTGCTGCCCGTGGCCTGGAGCGACGCTGGCCGCGCCGAGGTGATGGCCTTCATTGCCGGGCGGCTGGAGGGCGTGCTGCGCGACGCGGGCCACCCGGCCGGCATCGTCAAGGCCGTCGTCGCCGAGAACGCCCACGACCCCAACGCGGCGCGGCAGGCGGCCGCGGCGCTGGCCGAGGCGGTGCGCTTGTCCGACTGGCCGGCGCTGCTCAACGCCTACGCCCGCTGCGTGCGCATCACCCGGCCGCTGCCGCAGCGCTACACCTTGCGGCCCGACGACCTGGCTTTGCCCGAGGAGCGCGCCGTGCTGGACGCCTTGCTGGCCGCCGAGGTGGAGAAGGATGGCAGCGTG
>DAOSMQ010000221.1:0-5002 GCA_035372725.1 Promineifilum sp. (SeqCode) | reverse complement strand
GCTGAGTGGCGGCCGGCTGCTGGAGATCGAGCCGCTGCTGGACGCCGAGGTCTTACGGCTGGACAGCATCCCCGACACGTGCCCCGGGCCGTACTGGGTGGTGGAGGATGTGTTGACGCTGGACGAGTGATGCCCTGGCAGTTGACATTTGAGATGGGCGGCAGGTGCGCGTGCTAAAAGGTATGACCTCATGCGATTGCCGATAGCGCCTTCAAGAGCTAATATCAGGTCATATAGTTCATTATGACCCAAAGGTGTGGAATGAGTGACCAGATTAACGTGGTCGAGGCCAAGTCACGCTTCGCCGAATGGATGAATCGTGTTGCCTATCAGGGGCAGCGAGTGGTCATCGAGCGGCATGGGAAACCGATGATGGCCTGGATTAGTATGGATGACCTGGCCCGGTTGGAGACCATAGAAGCGCCACATAACATCCTCCAACAGCGTCTGGCTGCGCTGGACATGGCCAACGAGGTTCGGGCTCAGATTCGCGCGGAGCGACTTGGTCAGCCTGTGCCCGACTCCACCGAAACGCTGCATGCTCTGCGAGAGGGGCAGGAACTGGTTACTGGCCGCGCGGTTCAATCGTCCAACAGTCTATGACGCGACTTACCTGGCGTTGGGCGAGTTATTGGGCTGTGAAGTATGGACAGCCGACCGCCGGCTCTATAACGCCGCGGGATTTGCTCTGCCCTGGCTAAGGCTATTGGAGTGAGTCTGGCACAGCCTCTATCCTCTCAACCGGCCGTAACCATACCTGCTGAAATAGACCAGGGCCAACAGCACAGATAGTATCCCGCGGGTGGTTGCCTTCTTCTAAGCCATTCGGCTACACTACCGTCCGACACGATGGGATAGGTGGTGCGCCTATGCGCAAACTGCTCCAGAACGACCAAGGCCACTGGAACCCCCAGATCATCGCCGCCCTCATCGCCGCCGGGGCGACGCTGCTGACGGCCATCATCGCCGGCGTCTTCGGCCTGCTCCAGCTGCGCGCCGCCAACGGCCCGGCCGTCGCGCCCGCCACCGCCCCCACGGCCGCCCTGACCGTCGAGATCGACGGCCCGGCCGAGGCCCCCCTCAACCAGGTCACGGCCTTTACCCTCATCAGCGAGAACGCCGTCCGCGCCGAGTGGGCCATCGCCGGCTTCGGCAACGACGACATCAACCCCTTCCACCTCAGCGAACAGGTCGAGGTCGAGCCGACCAACGCCGAGCGCGTGGGCGATTCGTTCACCCTGGTCGTCACCGTCTACGACGCCGCCGGCAACCGTGCCAACGCCCGCCACGTGTTCGCGATTGCCCCGGCGGACATCATCGTCGCGCCCGAGGAATAGCACGAGCGGCGCGCCGTTGCCGGCGCGCCGCTCCTTCAGCACACAGATCGCCGCAGATCGGGCGGACGGTTGCGCGTGAATCTGGAATGGTTTAGCTTTAGCGCCCGTTCGCCCGATCGGCGGCCACCCATGCGCCGGGTTCGTCCACAGCGGCCCGGCCGTCGTCGTTGAGCAGATAGTGAGCCGCGGCCCCGGCCATCACGGCCACGCCGTCGATCATCGCCCGCTCGTCGAAGTCGAAACGCGGGTGGTGGTGGGGATAGCTGGTCAGATTGCCGTCGCTGCAACCGATGAAAAAGTAGCAGCCGGGGATCTCCTGCAAGACAAAGCCCATATCCTCGGCGGCCATCGTGCGGTGTTCCAGGATGTTGCCCTCGCCCAGCACGCGCCCGGCAGAGGCGCGGACAACGGCCGTCGGCTCCGGGTCGTTGACCACCGCGGCGACAATGGCCACCGTCTCCATCGTCGCCCGGCAGCCGTAGGCGCTGGCCGTGTGCGTGGCCATCTCCAGCAGGCGGCGGTAGACGCGGCGGTGCGACGGCGTGTCGTAGCTGCGCACCGTGCCCTTCAGCACCGCCCGCTCCGGGATGACGTTGAAGGTTGTGCCCGCCGAGAACGCGCCGATGGACAGGACGACGCTTTCGTGCGGGTCGGTGTTGCGGCTGACGATACTCTGCAAGGCCACGACGATCTGCGCCGCGGCCAGAATGGGGTCGGTACACAGGTGCGGCGCGGCCCCGTGGCCGCCCTTGCCCTCGACAGTGATGGTGAAGACGCTCGACGCGGCCATCGCCGGGCCATCGACCACGCGGGCCTGCCCCAGCGACACCGGCGACCACAGGTGCATGGCCAGGGCCACGTCCGGCCGCGGCTCCTCCAATGCCCCGTCGGCGATGACCGCCAGCGCCCCGCCCAGCCCTTCCTCGGCCGGTTGGAAGAGGAACTTGATCGCCCCACCCAACTCCGCCCGCCGCGCGGCAAAGAGCCGCGCCAGGGCCAGGCCCATAGCCACGTGGCCGTCGTGGCCGCAGGCGTGCATGACGCCGGGATTGAGCGACACGTAGCCGTGGTCGCTCTCCTCCTGAATGGGCAGCGCGTCCATATCGAAGCGCAGCAGAACGGTCGGGCCGGGCCGGTCGCCCTCCAGCAGGCCGACGACGCCCGTCTGGCCTACACCCGCGCGCACCTCCAACCCCAGCTCATTCAGCGTCGTGGCGACAATGCCGGCCGTGCGCGTCTCCTGGAAGCCGAGTTCCGGGTGGCGATGCAAATCGCGCCGGACGCGGACCATCTCGTCGAAGAGGCCCTCGGCCTCGTGCCTGAAATCGATCGTTGCCATGAATCAGAGCTTCCCATCGAGGAATTTGTTACAAAGACAGTCTAATAGATTGGTATTACTAGGCGCATTACAGCGTCCTGGGGGGCAGGGCTACTCGTTGTATGGCTCGCCGCTTTCGCGCACGGCGTAGTCCGCCGCCGGCTGGGGGCGACGCGGCCGTTCGACCAGCCGCCCGGTGACGTACTTGTGCAAGATGCTGGCCATGAGCGTCTGGTAGGGGATGCCCTCGTCCACGGCGATAGACTGCAAGGCAGCCAGGTCGTTGGCGGTCAGGCGGATGTTGACGCGGCGGTCTTTGCGCTGGGTGCTCTGGGCATAGGACTGAAGGCGGGCGATGACCTCGTCCTTATTGGCGATAGGGGTCAATTGACCGCTCTCAAAGGCTTCCAGTATTTCCCGTTCTTCTTCGTCCAACTCGAAGTCGTCCATCTTACTCCCGCTTAGAATACTTTCGCTTCGCCTTGCGGCTCGGAATGATCGACTTTAAAAAGACTTGTCCATCCTTTTCAATGAATGGTACAAGGTAAACATAGGTGTCAGTCTGGACAACGAAAAACTGTTGTCCCGGGTATCGTTCCTGATTGGGGTGGTCATAGATGTCTAGGATGTCGCCTTGCAAGATGTAGGGCACGATGCTCTCAAAAGAAATGCCGCGACTCTCACGCAATTGCTGATCTTTTTCGCTGTTCCAGTGAATATCCTCAATTCTCATAGCGTATCACAACGTGTGCCGAACGGCAACAGGTCGCCCTACAGTGCAACTCATCTAGGCATCGGCCAACGCGCGCGTCTGTGCCGCGCACAGCGCGGCGACGCCGGCCGTGGCCCGCGCCAGCAGCGCGTCGAGCTGGCCGCGCGGGAATGGCTCGCCCTCGGCCGTGCCCTGCACCTCGACGAAGTCGCCCGTCGCGGTCATGACGACGTTGAGATCGACGCCCGCGGCGCTGTCCTCACTGTAGTCCAGATCGAGCAGCGCCTCGCCAGCGACGATGCCCACGCTGACGGCGGCGATCTGCCGCCGTAGGACGGCCGCGGGCAGCGCGCCGGCGGCGATCAGCGGGCGCAAGGCCAGGGCCACCGCCACCCAGCCGCCGCTGATGGCCGCCGTGCGCGTGCCGCCATCGGCCTGCAACACATCGCAATCGACTGTCAGCGTCCGCTCGCCCAGCAGCGACAGGTCGAGGGCGGCGCGCAGGCTGCGGCCGACCAACCGGCCGATCTCCTGCGTGCGCCCCTTGGGCCAACGCTGCTCGCGCGGGCTGCGCGTGTGGGTGCTGCGCGGCAGCATGGCATACTCGGCCGTCAGCCAGCCCTGCGGCGGCATGCGGTTCTTCAGCCAGGGCGGCAGGCTGTTCTCGATGGTGACGTTGCAGAGGACGTGGGTCTCGCCGAAGCGGGCCAGCACGGAACCCTCGGCCCAGCGCGTGAAGCCCGTGTCGAAGGCGATGGGACGCAGGTCGGCCGGGCCGCGCCCGTCGCGCCGCGCGCGGGCCAGGCACTCCAGCGGCGCCCAGCCCGACCGGCCATCGGCCACCGTGGCCCACAGCCAACCGCTCTCCACCAGGTCGCCGCTAACCACGTCGCCCGGCTCCAGAGCCAACTCGGCGGCGGTGTAGTCGCGCACCAGCACGCCGCTGTCCCCCTCCACGCACAGCCAGCTTTCGGGAATCCAGCCCTCGCGGCCATCTTCGGCCGTGGCCCAGACCCAGCCAGAGTACTCATCGTCGCGCCGGCCAAGAGCGAAGGTATCCCCGGCCCGGCCGCCAACAGGATCAGGGTAGTGAACGGCCCAAGGCTTGGTCGCTCGATAAGTCATCATCAGACCTCTTTCATCGTGGCGCGATTCTCCGAATCGCTCTTCTCACTCCGCGCGATTCGGGAGAATCGCGCCACGCTCAGCGCGCACAAACGCCAGCCGCGAACGCCAGCCGACCGTCTGCTCCGTCAACTGCTCGCGCAACAGTTTCGCCACCTTCCCTACCTCAGCCGCCGACAACCCGCCCGCCAGCAACCGCTCGCCATAGCTCAACCGCGCCCCGGTCCCCTCTCCCTGTGGGAGAGGGCCTTCCGTCCCACCCTCCCCTAACCCCTCCCGGAGGGAGGGGGACAAAGCCGGGAACCAACGATCCAGATGCCCCGCCGTAATCCGCCGCTCCTCCGTCTGCTCCTCCACCGTCAGCCGCACGTCCACCAGTCCGGCCGCCGCCAGCGCCGCGCGCAGGTCGTCGGCGTCCCAGTTGACCAGTGGATCGCGGGTGTCGGCGTAGATGGCCTCTTCGGCGGCGGCCACCTTGTCGCGCAACGCCGTCGCCCGGCCCCAACTGAC
>DAOSMQ010000220.1:0-5029 GCA_035372725.1 Promineifilum sp. (SeqCode) | reverse complement strand
GCGCTCAACGCCGCGCTGGAGCCGGACGCGGTGCTGCTGTTCTACGATGGCGTGCCCATTGGCAACGGCGACTTCTTCGGCACGCCGCTGCAATTCATCTATGGCCACCATGCGTTTGCCCTGCGCGACCCGGCGCTGCCCGGTGCGGACTTGGTTCGGGCCGTGGAGATATGGCACAATAGCGGTCGCGCTGTCTACTGGATTGGCGACCCGGCCTGGCTGGGCGAACACGGCTTGGCCTACGAAGAGGCGACCTACACCCTTCGCAGTCAACGACTGGAAGCGAGCTACGTCCACCGGCCGACGGCGATCCTGACCGATGAGTGGGTGTTGCGCGTGGCGCGTGTTGCCCCAGACAAAGAGTAAGAACACAACGGGGGGCGTTCGGCCGCCCTGATGAGGCCTAAGGAGTTGATATCGACGTGAGTGAGCAGCCTGCAACGGAACCGCAAGTCAACATCGAAGAGATCATGCAGCAGATCCGGCAGCAGATCATCGCCAAGCGGGCGGCCGTCGGCGTGGGGGCCGGCGGCAGCGCCGGCGCAGCGCCGATTGTGACCGGCCAGCGCTATCCGCCGGAGTTTTACGAGCACCTCTATCAGGCGCGGCTGGCGCTGGACGAGGTCGAAGTGCCCGTCTTTGTCAGCAAATCAGGCGTGCCCCTTATTGGCGGCTTGTTGGTCTGGCTGCGGACGAAGCTCCATGAACTGGTTGCTTATTATGTTAACTTGAGCGCGGCGCGGCAGGCCAGTGCTGCCGAGCACCTGCTGCAAGCCCTCAGTCTGGTCGGTCAGGAGGACCAGGCCGGCGACGGACGCTAGGCCGCGCCCATGACCACTATTTCCTTTGTCACACCCTGGTACGGGCCAGACGTGCCCGGCGGAGCCGAGGCGGAACTGCGGCGGCTGGCCCCGCAGTTGCAGCGCGCCGGCATGGCCGTCGAGGTGTTGACGACGACGACGCGCGACCTCTACGCCGACTGGGGGCGCAGCTACCATCCCGCCGGGCCGGCGGTCATTGACGGCGTGCCCGTGCGGCGCTTCCCGGTGCAGCGGCGCAACAGGGCCGCTTTTGACGCGCTTAACCTGCGCCTGATGAACAACCGGCCCATCTCCGCCGCCGACGAGCGCGTCTTTATCGAAGAAATGCTGCGCGTGCCGGCGCTCTATGACTTCATCGCCGCTGAGGCGTCCGAGCGGCTGTATTACTTCATTCCCTACCTGTTCTCCACAACCTATTTCGGAGCGCAGGTCTGCCCCGGCCGCAGCATCATCATGCCTTGTCTCCACGACGAGAGTTACGCGCGACTGGGCCTCTATCGCGAAGTGTTGTCGCGGGCGCGGGCGCTTGTCTTCCACACGGAGGCGGAGCGCGCCCTGGCCGACCAACTGTTCCCCGCTCAGTCGGGGCAACTTCGCGAGGTATTCGGCGCGGGCGTAGACGTAGAGGGCGAAGGCGACGCCGCGCGTTTCCGCCGCCGCACCGGTGTGGACGGCCCCTTCGTCCTCTATGCCGGGCGGCGCGAGCCGGGCAAGAACACGCCCCTGCTGCTCGACTACTGGGCGCGCTACTGGGCGGCGACCGGAAGGCGGCGCGACGCGCGCCTGGTGCTCCTGGGGTCGGGCGAAGTGGCTTTGCCGCCCGCGGCTGCCGGCGGCATTCTCGACCTCGGCTTCGTCCCCCCGCAAGACAAGCTCGATGCCCTGGCCGCGGCGACGGTCTTTTGTCTGCCGTCGGTCAACGAGAGCTTCTCTATCGCCCTGATGGAGAGTTGGCTACAAGGCACGCCGGCGCTGGTTCATGCCGGCTGCGCCGTGACGGTGGAGCATTGCCACAATGCCAACGGCGGCCTCTACTTTGGCGACTACGACGAGTTCGCGGCGACCCTTGACTATCTTTTTGACCATCCGGCCGAGGCGGCGCAAATGGGGCGGAACGGCCGCGCCTATGTCCTGTCGCGCTATCAGTGGCCGATCATCATCCCACGCTACAGCGACCTGTTCGCGCGCGTCCTGGCCCCATGACTACAACCCAATCGACCTCCCAGCCCAACGCCGACTCATCCTTCATCCCTCCGCCCTCATCCTTCGGCGCTCTCCGCGTCCACATCATGACCGCTGGCCTGTCGCCCGGCGACGCCGTCAGCAACTACGCCCTCAATCTGGCCCGCCTGTTCCGGCAGTGGGGCGCGCGGGCGACGGTCTACGCCGACCACATCGCCCCGGCGCTGCAAGGGCGGGCCGAACCGTCGCGCTTCTACCGGCCGACCGGCGAAGACTTGCTGTGGTTCCATTACTCCATCTGGGCCGATAACGTCGAGTTGGCCCTGGCCAGCCCCGACTTCAAGATCATGGACTACCACGGCATCTGCCCGCCGCGCCTCTTTGCCGGGCAGAACGCGCACCTGGCGTCCCTCTGCCAGCATGGGCTGGACGTGCTGCCGACGCTGGCCGGCCGCTTCGAGCAGGTCGTCATCCACTCCGAAGACTCGCGGCGCGTCTTGCAGGAAAACGGCTTCCCCGCCGACCGGCTGCACAAGATTTTCTACACGACCGATACGGCCAAGTTCACGGCCGCGCCGGACGACGCGCTGGCCGCGCTGCTGGCCAGGCTGGATTACGTTCTCCTCGTTGGGCGCATTGTGCCGCAGAAGGACGTCGGCGCGCTGATCGACATCTTCGCCCGGCTGCACGCCGCGCGGCCGGGCCTGGTGCTCATCCTGGCCGGCACGCGCGACCAGACAAAGGCGTACCAGGCCGAACTCGACCGCCAGATCGCCGCCTATGGCCTGGAGAACCGCGTCCTCTTCGCCGGACAGGTCAACAACCCGGCCGTCCTGGGGGCGCTCTACCAGAACGCCCGGCTGCTGTTCGTCACGTCGGAGTGGGAGAGCTTCTGCGTGCCCATTGCCGAGTCGCTCTACTTCGACGTGCCCGTGGCCGTCCACGACCAGGAGCCGATGGTCGAGGTGGCCGGGCCGGCCGGGCTGGTCTTCGACAAGCGGCGGCCCGACGAGGCCGCTGCCCAGGTGCTGGCCCTGCTCGACGACCCGGCCCGCTACGCGGCCATGCGCGCCGAGGCCGGGCGCTGGGCGCAGCGCTACAACGACGCCGCGCTGGAGGCCAACGTCCGGCGCTTCCTGATGACGACGTTCGCCCTGACGCCCGCATGAGCCTACCCCGTCGCATCACCCTTGTCGTGCAGCGCTATGGCCGCGAGGTCAATGGCGGCGCGGAGCAGCACGCCCGCTGGCTGGCCGAGCGCCTGGCGGCCTCAGCCGAGGTCACTGTGCTGACGACCTGCGCCCTCGACTACCTCACCTGGGCCGACCACTACCCGGCGGGGGAGAGCGACATCGACGGCGTGCGCGTGTGCCGCTACCCGGTCGATGCCGTGCGCGATTGGAAGCGCGCCCAGCGGCAGACGCGCCTGGTCGTCAACCACCACCACACCCTGTTCGACGAAAGCCGCTGGGTTCATGACCAGGGGCCGTTCTCCACGCCCCTCTTTGAGGCCATCCGCCGCGTCTACGAGACGACCGACGCCTTCATCTTCTACACGTTTCACTACGCCACCACCGCCTTCGGGCTGCCCATTGTCTCCGACAAGGCCTTTCTGGTGCCCACGGCTCACGATGATCCCTTCGTCCACATGGCCGTCTTCCGGCCGCTGTTCCACCTGCCGCGGGGCATCTTCTACCTGACCGAGCCGGAGCGGCGGCTGGTGCAGCGCGTGACGCGCAATGGCGCTGTGGCCAACACGGTCACGGGTGTGGGCGTGGAGCCGGCCGTGGGGGCCTCGGCGGCGCGCTTCCGCGAGAAGTTTGGCCTGGCGGAGCCATTTCTGCTCTATGTCGGCCGCGTCGATGAGTCCAAAAACGTGCCGGAGCTGCTGGACTTTTTCACTCGCTACCGGCAGGCGGCCGGCACCGCGCCGCTCAAGCTGGTGCTCATCGGCAAGGCCAACATGCCCCTACCCAACCACCCCGACATCGTTCCTCTGGGCTTCCTGCCCGACGCCGACCGGGACGATGCCATCGCCGCGGCGACGCTGGTGGTGCTGCCCTCGCTCTATGAGAGCCTGTCGATGATTACCCTGGAGGCCTGGGCGGGGGGCGTGCCGGTGCTCGTGAACGAACAATGTGAGGTGGTCAAATACCTGTGCCGGCAGAGCAACGGCGGACTATACTATCGCACGCATGACGAATTCACTGCCGCCCTCCGCCTCCTGCTTGGCTCCGAGGCCCTGCGGTGGCAAATGGGTCTTCAGGGACAGCAGTTCGTCCTGCGCCACTACCGCCCTGAGGTAGTGCTGCGACACTATACCACTCTGCTTGATGCTGCCGTTCGTGCTCGCCCGTCCAGCGCCCGCGCGCGCCAGGGCCATGAGGAGGAAGCCGCCCAATGAGCTTTGAGTGGCCCCAGATGCTCCCGGCCGTGTCATAGCCAAGGAGTTGTCATGTCTATGCGTCTACGCGCCAGAGCGGCCGGGCTGCTGCTGCCGGGCCTTCTGGCATTACTCGTGTCTGCCGCTGGTGCCCAAGAGGCTCCGGCCGCGGCCAGCGACGAGGTCGCGCCGAAGTGGACTGTGCCCCTGCCCAACACCACTTGCTCCTGGTCGGCCTCCGAGCACAATTGTCATCCCAGTTCGCCCGGCGTGGGCGACCTGAACGGCGACGGCCGTCTCGACATCGTTGTGGCGACCAACAACGGCCACGTTGTGGCCGTGTCCAACGGCGCGGTTCTGTGGGACAGGGATGTGGCCGGTCTGTTTGGTATGGCCGCCAACACGCAGAGCTTCGCCTCTTCGCCGGCCATCGCCGACCTGGACCGTGATGGCGCGCTCGAAGTCGTCGTCGCCACCAGCATGAACGGCACGACTTGCCAGCCGGGCGGCGTGATCGTCCTCGACAGCCGCGGACAGCCGCGCCCCAACTGGCCCCAACTCAGTGACGACGACGCCGGCCCCATCGCTCACTGCCCTGCCCCCTTCATCAGCACCCCGGCGCTGGGCGACCTGGACGGCGACG
>DAOSMQ010000219.1:0-5055 GCA_035372725.1 Promineifilum sp. (SeqCode) | reverse complement strand
GCCGTGGCTGAAGAGGATCGTGTCCATCAGCTCGAAGCCTTCGCCTTGATCGTAGTCGAAGGGGAAGCGCAAGAGCTGCACGGCATAGATGACGTAAACGACCAGATAGCTGATGAAAGCGGCCAGAGCCAGGCCAATGAGCAGCCTGGGCAGGAGGGCGGCCGTGCGCGGGGCGGCCTGAGCGACGGGCATGGCGGAGGTGGCGTCGGTGTTCAGGAGGACTTCCCAGGCATCGTGAATTTCGTGTAGCGACAAGAGCGACCTTGCCAGCGCGTCATGCCGGGCGGTTACCCAGGGGCAGCAGCGACAGCCCCAACAGCACGACGCCGCCGGCCAGCAGCAGCGCGCGCCGCTGCGCTGGGCCGATGCCCTGGAACTGCCCCGCGCCGAGCCAGTCGATGGCGAACAGCCCCACGGCCACGCCAACGCCCAGCAGGATAAACAGCCCACCTAACTGTCGCTTGGTGATGATCATCGGACGGTACTATAGCACTGCCGGGGAGATTTGTCAGAGGAAGGGGCCAGGTTCCAGGTTCCAGGGAAGAACGCCACGCGCCGACATGCGGTCGCCGCGCGCTCTTCCCTAGCCCCTAGCCCCTAACCCCTAACCCCTGTCCCCTTCGTCCCAATTTTGGCTTTGCGCGCCGCGGCATTACAATACTGATCGACCGCCTGGAATTGCGACCGTATGTGGCCGCGCCACGGACGCCCGATGTTGATACGACTAAATGCCGCCAACCGGCCCAACGCGACACCGATCATTCGCGAGGATACCATTAGCCGCGATCATCTCGCTCGCCTCACCTGGATCGTTTCGGCCGCCACCGGTTTCTTTGTGCTGTGGGTTCTATGGCGCTACGGCATTGCCGCTAACGCCGCCGCGCGCTGGCCAGACTGGCTGGGCGACCTGCTGGACCTGTTCACGCGCGCCAGCCTGCTGACCCTGACCCTGCTGTGGGCGCTCATCGTCTGGCAGCGGCGCGCTCAGCAGCGCATGGAGCCAACGGCGCGCATGACTGTGGAGCAACTCTACGCCCTCAGCCCGCGCGCTTTCGAGCAATTCGTCGCCGAGCTGTTCGAGCGGCGCGGCTACACGGTCGAGGTGCGCGGCCGGGCGGGCGACCTCGGCGTTGACCTGGCCCTGACGCGGGCTGACGGCCGCCGCGCCGTCGTCCAATGCAAGCGCTATCGCCACCAGGTTGGCCCCGACATCATCCGCGAGCTGTTTGGCACAATGGTGCACGAGCGCGCCTTCCACGGCTTCCTGGTGACAACGGCTGAAATTTCCGAGGCCGCACGCCAATGGGCGGCCGACAAACCGATGACGCTGATCGATGGCGCGGCCCTGTCGGCGCTCAGTGACGACCTCCGCGCCTGACCATCATTGTCACCTGTCACTGCAATGTCATTGCCTACTCGCCTCCTGTTCATCCGCCACGCGCGTAGCGTCTGGAACGAAGCCGGCCGTTGGCAAGGGCAGGCCGACCCGCCACTGAGCGAGAGCGGCCTGGCCCAGGCCCAACGGTTGGCCGAGCGCCTCTGCCGCGCGACGGCTATCGAAATCAGCCACATCTATGCCAGCGATTTGCAGCGCGCCCAAGGCACGGCGACGATCATCGCTGCGGCGCTGGGGCGGCCAATGACTACTGATCCTGTCTGGCGCGAACGTGCCATTGGCCAACTGGAAGGGCTGACGACCGATGAGATCATCACCCGCTTCCCTGACGCCTGGGCCAGCCGCCACCACGGCTCCATGCACGCGCCGGGCGGCGAATCGCCCGACGACGTGCTGCGCCGCGCTGTGTCCGGCTGCAAAGCCGTGCTCGCCCGCCACGATGGTCAGACAATCGCCGTCGTCAGCCACGGGGGCATGATCCTGGCGACGTTGGTGCACTTGCTGGACTTTGGCCCAAGCGGCTTTATGCGCCTGAACGGTGGCAATCATACAGCCATCAGCCAGGTGGACATCATCGACGGACTCGCCCGTCTGGAACGGCTCAACGATTGCGCCCACCTCGAACTACCATGACGGCCACTGCGTCCATCTCGCCTCGCTTTGCCGACTACCGCCGCCATGCGGACGAACTTGTCGGAGCGACCATCGCCGCGGCCGACCCTAACGCCGCTGTGAGCCGCTTCCTGCGGCGAGAGGGGCGCACGTTATGGGTCGGCCGCGCGTCGGAAGCTGAGGCCATCGACCTGGATCGTGGCCGCATTTACCTGGTCGCCGCGGGCAAGGCGGCCATCTCCATGACCACGGCGGCGATGGCCGTGCTGGGCGCGGACGTGGCCGGCGGCGTGGTCATTGCCAAAGTCGGCGGCCACGAGTGGCCGGAGGTGGCCGGCCAGTGGCCCCTGGCCCTCCACCGGGGCGGCCATCCGTTGCCGGAAGCGGGTAGCCTGGCCGGGACGAAAGCGGTTTTGGAGTTGCTGGCCGCAACACGGGCCGAGGATGCCGTCCTCTGCCTGATTTCAGGCGGCGCGTCGTCCCTGCTGACGCAGCCACTGCTGCCGCTAGAAGATTGGCGCAAGCTGGTCGAGGTCTTCCTCAAGAGCGGTTGCACCATCAGCGAACTGAACGCCGTGCGCCGCGCCATCGACCGGATCAAGGCGGGCGGCCTGGCACGGGCCTGCGCGCCGGCTTCGTGCTATGGCCTGATCCTGTCCGACGTCGTCGGCAACCCGCTGCCGGTCATCGGTGGCGGGCCGACCGTGCCGGATGACGATCTCGTTGTCGGCGCGGTGGCCGTGCTCGGCCGCTACGACATAGCCCGCCAGTTGGAGAAGGCGGAGTGGCAGCGGCTGGCGTTGGCACTCAACCAGGCGCGCTACCTGCACAAGGCGGCCCGGCCGTCGGTGCGCAACTTCATCGTCGGCGACGTGCGCGAGGCGGCCACGGCGGCGCTGGCGACGGCCATTCGCCTGGGCTTTGTCGGCCAGCTGCTGACTGCCCACCTGGACGGGGAGGCCCGCGCCATCGGCCGGCTGGCGGCCGGCATTGCCCGCGACCTGCCGCCGGGCCAATGCTACATCATGGGTGGCGAGACGACTGTCACCGTGCGCGGCAAGGGGCGCGGCGGGCGCAACCAGGAGTTGGCCCTGGCAGCGGCGCTGGCGCTGGAGCGGCAGCCGCGCGCGGCCGTGCTCAGCTTCAGCACCGACGGCGAGGACGGGCCGACGCCGGCCGCGGGCGCGATCGTTAGCGGCGCGACCGCGCCGCTGGCCCGTTCCTACGGCATCGACCCACTGGCCCACCTGGCCGATAACAATAGCTATGCTTTTTTCAGCCGTCTCGACGAGGCTGCTCGCGGCCAGGTTGACCCCCATCTGGTGGTCACCGGCCCAACGGGCACGAATGTCAATGACCTCGTCGTCATCCTATCCTATGCCGGCTGAACGGCGCTGGGCCAATGTCAGCCCGGCGTTGTTCCCGGCGCTACTGACACCGACGAAGAGTCTGGGGAGTCCTCATGACCGTCAAATTCGGCACCGATGGCTGGCGAGCCATCATCAGCGACGAATTCACCTTCGATAACCTGCGTCTGGTCGCTCAGGCCATCGCCGACTACGTCCACAGCCAGGGGGCGGCCGCGCCAAGTGTTGTCATCGGTTTCGACACGCGCTTCCTGTCCGACCGTTACGCCGCCGAAGTGGCCAGGGTGATGGCCGCTAACGACATCCACACCTGGCTGGCGCGGGCCGATACGCCCACGCCGGCCATCAGCTACGCGGTCGTCAACAAGGGGGCCACGGCCGGCGTCATGATCACCGCCAGCCATAACCCACCGCGCTACAACGGCGTCAAGCTCAAGGCGGCCTATGGCGGCAGCGCCAGCCCGGACGAGCACCGCCAGGTGGAGCGGCTGCTGATGACCAACGCGGCCGAGGGGCGTGCGCCGCGCCTCATGAACCTCGACCAGGCCTTGCGCGAAGACCGCGTGGTCAAGTTCGACCCAGCCTGGGCCTACTACGAGCACCTGGGCACGCTGATCGATCTGGACATCATCCACGAGGGCGAGTTGCGCGTCATCCACGACGCTATGTACGGCGCGGGCCGGCGCACCATCAGCGAGATGCTCATGCGCACGCGCACCCACGTCCAGAACATGCGCGACGAGATGAACCCCGGCTTCGGCGGCATCCACCCGGAGCCGATCGCCAAGCACCTGGGTCTGCTGGCTTCGGCCATGAGCGCGGGTAACTGGCACGCCGGGCTGGCCACCGACGGCGACGCCGACCGCATCGGCGCGGTCGATGCCCGCGGCCAGTTTGTCGATCCCCACCGCATCTTTGGCCTGATTTTGCGCCACCTGTTGCACCACCGCGGCCTGCGCGGCCCAGTCGTGCGCACCGTCTCAACCACGCGCATGATCGACCGCATCGCCGCCGAGTGCGGGCTGCCGGTCATCGAGACGCCCGTCGGGTTTAACCATATCGCCGATCTCATGCTGGAACAGGATGTGGTCATGGGCGGGGAGGAGTCGGGCGGCATGAGCATCCACGGCCACATTCCGGAAGGAGACGGCGTGCTGATGGGGTTGCTGCTGCTGGAGGTTATGGCCGAGGCCCACAAGCCGTTGCACATTCTCGTCGACGAGTTGCTGACCACTTATGGCCCGGCGCAGTATGCGCGGACGGATATGAAGCTGCGGCGTCCGGTGGTCAAGGCCGAGTTGGTCGATAAGCTGGTCAGCCGCGCGCCCGACGCCATTGCCGGTGTGGCCGTCGAAGAGGTGCGCAGCAGCGACGGCATCAAGTACTACCTGGCCGACGGCAGTTGGCTCCTCATCCGGCCGTCGGGCACCGAGCCGGTGCTGCGTGTCTATGCCGAAGCGCCCAGTGACGCGCGTGTCAGCGCTCTACTCGGCTTTGGCGAGGTCATCGCCGAGGGCGAACATTAGTAGCCCTCCCCTAACCCCTCCCATAGGGAGGGGGAGCAGAATCTTAGAGGCCGAGCCGCGGGGCGCAACGTCCCGCGGCTCAAGCCGTTCACCCTACATAGACGCGAAGCGGTAGAGAATCCGCGCGCTGTGGCGGATGCCATTGATGAAGTCG
>DAOSMQ010000218.1:0-5075 GCA_035372725.1 Promineifilum sp. (SeqCode) | reverse complement strand
GGGCTAAGTCCACTAGGCCCCAGCCCGTAACCAGTTGTACCTTAGCGCAACCGATGAACACTTCCCGGTTCGACGTGGCACAGGCAATCGTTAACACGGTGTCCTACGTGGACGTATTCGACTACCCGTTGACGCCGGCCGAAATTCACCGCTACCTCATTCGCCTTCCACTCACGCGACAAGACACGCAACACTTCCTGCACGAAGGCGGCCTTGTGCCGGAACATCTCAGCCAGCGCGACGGCCTGTATATGCTACCAGGCCGCGAGGCTGTGGCCGAAGTGCGGCAGCGCCGCCAGGAGGCCTCGCGCGAATTATGGCCGGCGGCTGTGGCCTATGGCCACCTCATTGCCGGGATGCCGTTTGTGCGCCTCGTAGCCATCACCGGGTCGCTGTCGGTCAATAACGTCAACCGCGGCGGTGACATCGACTATCTCGTCGTCACCGCCAACGACCACCTCTGGGTCTCGCGTGCCTTCGTGTTACTCATCGTCCGTTGGGCCGCCCGCCGTGGCCACGAGGTTTGCCCCAACTACTTCCTGAGCGAGCGGGCCTTGCGCCTGAGTGATCGCAGCCTGTACACCGCCCACGAGATTGCCCAGATGGTGCCGCTCTACGGCCGCCGGGTCTACGACGCGCTTCGCCAGGCCAACGACTGGACGCGCGAATACCTGCCCAATGCCGCCGGCCCGCCAGCAACGCTGCGGGACGCGGAAACCTATCTGCGCCGGCTGGGCCCCTCGCCCAACCACCGTCTCCTGGAGGCCACCCTGGCCACGCCGCCCGGCCTGCGCCTTGACCGCTGGGAAATGAGGCGCAAGATCGACAAGTTCCGGCGGGTCTATCAGGGTTGGCAGGAGTCAGACTTCTCGCCCGACATGTGCAAAGGGCATTTTCAGCGCCACCAGCAGAAGGTCGCGGCTGCCTATGCCAAACATGCTCTGGCGTCGGGCAAGCGGGTAGGCCTGGGTTAATATGGTTGATATCCTCTTTGGCCAGTCATACTATCTGCGCTTCGATCCCAAGCTCTGGGCGGCGCAACAGCCCTACCCACCACTGGGCACACTCTATGCCGCGGCAGTCATGCGCCAGGCCGGCTACTCCGTAGCTCTGTTCGACGCCATGTTGGCCGAGTCCGAAGCGGAGTGGGCCGCGGCGCTGGACGCCCACCAGCCGCGCTTCGCCGTGATCTACGAGGACAACTTCAACTATCTGTCCAAGATGTGCCTGCTGCGGATGCGCGAGGCGGCCTTCACGATGTCGGCTATGGCTGCGGCCCGCGGCTGCGTCGTCATCGTCGCCGGCTCCGACGCCAGCGACCACAGCGCCGCCTATCTGCGCTCCGGGGCGCACTATGTCTTGCTGGGCGAGGGCGAAGAGACCCTGACTCAACTGCTCGACCGGCTAACCGGCCGAACGGCAACGCCCCTGAGCGACATCCGCGGTCTGGCCTGGCCCGAGGGCGACCAGATCGAGAGCAATCCACGTCGCGCGCCCATTGCCGACCTCGATGCCCTGCCTTTTCCCGCCTGGGACCTGGTTGATGTCGAGCGCTACCGGCGCGTATGGCAGACCCACCACGGCCGCTACTCGATGAACATGGTCACGACGCGCGGCTGTCCCTATCACTGCAACTGGTGCGCTAAGCCCATTTGGGGCCAGCGCTACCACTCGCGCAGCCCGGAGTGCGTCGCCGAGGAGATGGGCTGGCTGAAAGAAGCTTACCGGCCCGACCACATCTGGTTTGCCGACGACATCGTTGGCCTGAAGCCCGGCTGGTGGACGCGCTTCGCCGCGGCTGTAGACGCGCGCGGGGCGCAAGTGCCGTTTAAATGTCTCAGCCGCGCTGACTTGATTATGCGCAACGAGGCCGATGTGCTCGCCCTGGCCCGCGCCGGGGCCGAAATTGTCTGGATCGGGGCGGAGTCCGGCTCGCAGGACGTCCTTAACGCCATGGAAAAGGGCACGACCGTCCAGCAGATTCGTGACGCCACCCGGCGGCTACATGATGCTGGTGTGCGCGTCGGCTTCTTCCTGCAATTTGGCTACCCCGGCGAGACGCGCGACGACATCGAGGCGACGCTGCAAATGGTGCGCGACTGCCGCCCGGACGACATCGGCATGTCGGTCTCCTATCCCCTGCCAGGCACGAAGTTCCACGCCAACGTGCGCGCCCAACTCAGCGACAAGCAGAACTGGATCGACTCATCCGACCTGGACATGCTCTATCAAGGCCCCTTCAGCAGCGACTTCTACCGCCAGCTTCACGTCGTGCTGCACAAGGAGTTTCGCGCCCGGTGGGCGCTGGACAAGGCGCGGCAGGTGGCGGCGCGGCCAGGGCAGTGGCGGCCGGGCCACCTGCGCGGCCTGGGCGGGGCCGTCGCCCGCCTGGTCACGCTGCCGGCGGCCCGCGCCCGGCTGGATCGGCTGGCCGCCGCGCCCTCAGTCGCCATCCAGCCAGCGCGAGCGATGCCCTACGAAGAAGCCGCCCGCCCCACCCCACAACCGGAATGAGCCAGCCTCCTCTCCCCGCCGCCCCCGGCGACCAGGGCCAGGCCCACTATGACAATGTCGCCGAGGCCTTCTCGCGCAAGTCGACCATCTATGACGCCTTTGGCGAGAACCACGCCAACATGGCCCGCATGCGGGCCAAGTTCTACGCCCACATGGAGGCGGTCATGCCGCCCGGCGGACACTTACTGGAGATCAACGCCGGCACGGGCCAGGATGCCGTGGCCCTGGTCGAGCGCGGTTTCCGCGTCCACGCCACCGACTTCGCTCCCGGCATGGTCGCGGCCATCCATGAGAAAATCGCCCGGTATGATCTGGGCCAGCGGCTGACAGTCGAGGCGCTGTCGTTCACCGACCTCGACCGGCTGTCGCTCGGCCCGTTCGATGGCCTTTACTCCAACTCCGGCGGGCTGAACTGCATCGCCGACCTGACCGTGGTCACGCGGCAGCTGCCGCGCCTGTTGCAGCCGGGCGCGCGCGTCACCTGGGTGATTATGCCGCGCATCTGCCCGTGGGAGCTGGCCGTCATCCCCAAGGACCCGCGCGTGGGCACGCGCCGTCTGCGCCCCGGCGGTATCATGGCCCACGTCGAAGGCGTCCACTTCCGGACCTACTACTTCAGCGCCCGGACGGTGCGGCGAGCGTTCGGGCCACGCTTCCGGCCGGTGCGGCAGGAAGGTCTGTCGGTCTTTACACCGACGGCCGACAACAAGACATTCGCCGTCAACCACCCGCGTCTCTTCGACCGGCTGGCGCGGCTCGACGATGCTCTCGCTCCACGGCCGCCGTTCAATGGCTGGGGCGACTTCTTCATCCTGACAATGGAATTTCTCGGCTAGGCGACGATCCTTCGGCCCGATCAGGCGCGGACGACACGGATGAGAAGGATTCTCGCGGCCCGAAACAGTTCCTATCCGCGTCCATCGGCCCAACCGGCCTTTCCTTCCGCGGCGCAGCCGTCGCCACGGCCCGGCTGGTTAGGGCGCATTGGGCTTAGCTCGTTCTGGCTGCTGGCGGCGCGCGTCCTGGGGCAGGGACTGGGGCTACTGTTCACCGCCTTCCTGGCGCGGGCGCTGGGCGAAGAGGGGCTGGGGCAGTTTGCTTTTCTCTCGGCCGTGCTTTTCATCGGCAACGCGGCCACAACCTTCGGTCTCGACACCGTACTGCTACGCGAAGTGGCCACAGGCCGGCGGGATGCCGCTGTGGTCGATAGCGGGGCGACGGCCGGCGCGGTTCTGCTAATCCAGATGGCTCTGTCGGCCGCGTTTATCGCCGCCCTCTGGTTGGTAATGCCCTGGTTGCCCAATCAGACGGCGGCGACGCTGCCGGCCGTGCGCCTTGTCTCGCTGGCCCTTATCCCGCTGGCCTTTTCCACCGTCTACAGCGCCGTCCTGCGCGCCCACGAGCGCATGGCCCACTATATGTTCTTTACGCTGGTCGTAGCCGTAGCCCTGGCGCTGGGCGGTCTGGCGGTCTGGGCCGGTGGCGGCGGGCTGAGAGCGGCAGCCGTCGTCGTCGTGCTGGCTCAGAGCGGCGGCGCATTGGCCGCGGCCGGGCTGGCGCGCGTTGCCTTGCCCGGCGCGGCGTGGCGCTGGGCGCGGCCGCCGGCAGCCGTAGTCAGGCGTGTGGCCCAACTGGGGGCGGGGTTGGCGGCGCTCATGGTGCTGTCGATCCTCTACCAGCGCAGCGGCGTTCTGCTGCTGTCGTTGCTGGCCGGCGACCGCGCCGCCGGAGCCTACAGTGCCTCCGCCCGCGTTGTGGAGGCGCTCAAAATGCTGCCAGCGGCCTTCTTCGGAGCCATGTTTCCCATCATGGCCCAGGGGCGCGGCGATCGTGACGCCGAACGCGCCTTCGGCCGGGCTTTCGCCGCACTCATGGCGCTGGTCGTGGTGCTGGCCGCAGTCACCGGGCTGGCGGCCGGGCCGTTGCTGGCGCTGCTCTTTGGCCGCGGCTATGAGGCCGCTGTCACGCCACTGCGCATCATGGTCTGGAGCCTGCCGGCGACGCTGCTGGCCTTCCGCCTGTCGTTTGAGCTTGTTGTCGCCGGACGCGACCGGGCCGCGGCAACGTCAATGGGCCTGACCCTGCTGCTCGGCGGTGGGCTGACAGCAGCGCTGATCAGCCGCTGGTCGCTCGCCGGCGCGGCCGTCGGGCTGGTGTCGGGCGAGATCGTGCAAGTGGCCGTCTTGCTCGTCGTGGGCCGTCTCGGCCGCGCGTCTGGCAGGGAAGTGAGCCAATGAACCCCGCCATTGCCGTGCCCGCCTTCAACCGCCCGGCCTCGCTACAGCGACTATTGCGCGCTCTGGCCGCCGCTGATGTCGACGCGGGCACGCCGCTGCTGCTCTCCATCGATTGCCCCGCCGACGACCGCCACGCCGCAGCCAACGCGGCCGTGGCCGCGGTCGCGCGCGCCTTTCGTTGGCCCTACGGCCCGCTGGAGATCGTCGCGCAGCCCGCGCCGCTTGGTTTGGTGGGCAACGTTTTCTTCTGCGGCGCGGCGGCCGAGAGCTATGGCGCGGTCGTGCTGCTGGAAGATGATCTGCTCGTCTCCGCCCGCTTTCACG